>CAYMQL010000330.1:0-3987 GCA_964392255.1 uncultured Planctomycetaceae bacterium
GCATTGTTCCACCCCATCTTTGCCGGCTTGCACGCACAATTTCAGGGACGACTACTTATCTTTCTGCTTGTTCGCGATTTGTTTGATCCGCTCTCGGCCGCGATCGCCGCGGCGACGTATTCGGTCATGGCCGCCAGTCCCTCCTTGTACGGGACGGCGGCTCACGCGACGCATTTTGTGGTCCTCTTCGACGTGGCCGGGGTATGGGTGCTTTGGAAGGCCGTCCAGTCCGGACGCGCGGCCGCTTGGTTCGGCGCCAGCGTTCTTTTGGGAATCGCGATGCTGATGAAGCAGCACGCGGTCTTTTTGCTCGGCATGGCGGGAATCGGCGTGCTGGCGCAGAATTTGTTTGCGCAGCCGCGATCGTGGCGGCGTTTTTTGATTCATGGGAGTCTTTGCGCGGCGGGCGGCGTTTTGCCCTACGCGATCATCTGCCTTTGGCTCTGGTCGGTCGGGGTTTTCGATCGTTTTTGGTTCTGGACGTTTCAGTATGCCCGGGAGTATACCGGAATGGTTCACGGCGGGCTCATTGCCAAGCTGCTCTGGTTCAACACGGAATCCATCGTGCGTCTGCATTGGCCGTTGTTGGCGCTGGCCGCGGCGGGGGCCGTCGCTGCGGCACGCACCGACAAGGACAAACCGGGCCGTCGCTGGATGGTCTTCTCGTGGTTGGGGCTCTCGACGCTGTGCGTTTGTCCCGGTTTCCTCTTTCGCAACCACTATTTTGTCGTTTTGCTGCCGGTGGTTGCCTTATTGGCCGGAGCGGGCGGCGTCGAGCTTTTGCGGTTGGCTTCAAAGTGGCGCACCCGCCCTTTGCAGCCGCCGGTTTCTTCGTCGCCCAATCAGAGTCGTGTTCGTCGCGGAGAAAGTAAAGCCGCCGGTCTGGGTGCGCTGCAGCAAGGCAGTCAAAGAGGCGTTTTGAGTTGGTTTGTCGGAGCCGCTCTGGCCGGGGCGATGCTCCTGCCCGTGTTGCTGCAAACCGATGTCTTCTTTCAACGATCTCCCGAGGCTATTTGTCGCAGGCAATACTGGGGAAATCCATTTATCGAGTGCCGCGAACTCGCCGAATACTTGAAGGCCCATTCGCAACCAAGCGATCGCGTTGCGGTTATCGGCTCGGAACCGCAGATCTATTTTTATGCAAATCGGCTTTCCGCCACAGGCTATATCTATATGTACGGACTCATGGAGTTGCAGCCGCTGGCCGAACAAATGCAGACGGAGATGATCCGAGAGATCGAGGCGGTTCAGCCCGAATTCATGGTGTTCGTCAGCACTCCGCTGTCGTGGTTGGTTCGGCGAAAGTCCAATACCGGCATTCTGAAATGGACGGATGCGTATCTCCGGCGGCACTATCGCGTCATCGGGGTGATGGACGTCCTGGGACCGGAGCAAACGGAGTCGCGCTGGGGCGACGAGGCCGCCGCCTACAAGCCGGTTTCGATGAACTTCCTGCTGTTGTTCCGGCGGGTGAATTAAGCCTACAGCGCCAACTCCGTCACTTCGAGCGACGGAAACTCGACGATGGCCAGCGTCGGACGGCTGGTTCGGGCCAATGCCCCAGGATTCAGCACCAGCGTTTGGCCTTCGTGCCGGCTCGAGAACGCATGGGTGTGCCCGTAGCAGACCAGGTCCCAATGGCCCGAATGGATCGTGTGGCGCAGCAGTTTAACGTCGTGGCCGTGCAGAAAGGCCACGCGCCGGCCCTCGATCTCCAGCGTGCCAAGCCCGTCGTGAAGCGTGTGTTGCGGATCGGTGATTGCCTCGCGTAGTTGGTCGGGCTCGTCGGTGTTGCCCTGGACAAAGTGAGTTTGTATTCCGCCCAGCAGGGGGACTGTTTCCGCGCCCACGTCGCCGCAATGGATCACCAGGCGAACTTCGTGGTCGGCAAGAATATGAAGGGCACGTTGGAGGGGATCGATTTCACCGTGGCTATCGCTGAGCACTCCAATCTTCATTGGGCAATTCCTGGATGTCAAATCTTTGGTGGCACGTCTCGTGAGGAAGCCGGCGGGCGGGTAGAATCACCGTTAGCCCCGCAGGGAAATTACCCATGTTATCGGCCGAATACTCAAATATCCTTGCCATTTGCGTGGTAACTACGGCAGCCGCATTATTGGCCGGTTGGGTTGTGTCGATGGTGCGACGTTCGCCGTTTACACCGCTGCAATCGCTCCTTTATGCGATCAATTTCATCGTGACGCGAGTCGTCTGGCGGGCTGAAATCCGAGGGCGGATATCGATTGCGCCCGACCAGGGCGCGGTCATCGTCTGCAACCATCGCTGCCCCTTGGACCCTTCGTTCATCGCCCTGACGGTGCCCCGGGTCGTCCATTGGATGGTCGCACGAGAGTTCTGCGATTATCCGCCATTCCGACGGCTTTTGCAAACCTGCGGCGCCATTCCCGTCCGACGCGGCACGGTCGATCTGGGGGCGATGCGCGAGGCCATCCGGCTGGTCGCCGGCGGCGAACTGGTCGGCGTCTTTCCCGAAGGACGCATCAATACCACCGAAAAAATGCTCCTGCCCGGCCGTCCCGGCGCAGCGATGATCGCCCTGAAAGCCCGGGCACCGATCATCCCGTGCTACATCCACGGCGCGCCGTACGACGGCACAACGCTGGGCTGCCTGCTGATGCCCGCCGCCGTGCGGCTCGAAATCGGTCGGCCAATCGATCTGTCTGCCTATTTCGAGCGGCACGACGAGCGGGAAGCGCTCGACGAGGTGACGAAAATCGTTTTATGCGAACTTGCCAAACTCGGCGGCTGTCCGGATTTTCAGCCGCAACCGGCCGGTGGATGACCAATCACGTTTCGAGTTCGACGAAATGCCTTAGCGGCGGAACTGCTGGCACCAGAAGATGGTGCCGCTCTCCGTGCGAAACGCCGCCACCCCGATGCGCTGATGCCCGGAGTTGAGGATGTTCGCCCGATGCCCCGGCGAGTTCATCCACGCCCGGACGGTGTCGCTGCTGTGCGGCTGGCCCATTGCAATGTTTTCGGCCACCGGGCGCGACGTATGCACCATGCTTCGGTGGCGGGTCATCCATCGGGCGTGCTCCCGGGCGGATTCCATCAGGTCTTCATCGACCTTCAGCGGCGGCAGACCGTGACGTGCCCGCTCGGCGTTCGTGTACGAAACCAGATTCGCTTCGATCGGAATCAGTTCGACGCCGTCGACTTCCTTCGGTTTGAGGTCCGCCGGCTCGGTTCGGTTCGTTTTCTGCTCGGCCGTGGCCGCGGCCTCCGGCCGAGGCTTCGAAGCCTTCGCCGGTTCGTCTGCAAGCATCGACATCGACGCATAGAGCATCATCATGGCAATCCACATGGGACAATCCTCCTCTTGAAAACCGTAAGGGAAACAAATTACGCCCAAGCTCGGCGCCGATTGGGTGGGCAAGACGCCTTCGGTCATGGGCTACGATAGAATTTCCGCGTCGGGCTCCGGCTATTGACAGCGCGTCCTGCAATAGACTGGGTGGACTGCGGAAACCTTTCCGGCAGGTTTCAAGAGCTTAACAGAGTCGCCGTCGATTGCAACGGGTGGAAGGCGATATCTGCGTTTTTGCGGCCGCCCCCTAAGAAAAGAAGCGTGAAACACCCAGAAAGGGATGGCCTTGACGCGAACTCCCTTGAACGGGTATACCAAACGGGTCTTAGCCATCGGCCCCGTCGTCTAGAGGCCTAGGACACTGGCCTTTCACGCCGGCAACACGGGTTCGAATCCCGTCGGGGTCACAGATACCCTCGTTTTCAATGTGAATTCGAGGGATTTTTTATTTGGGCGCAGTGAAATGCGAAGCTTTTAGCGCATGAGCCAAAATCGCTAGTCTGGGCAACGGGAACGGTGAATGTGACAGAACGGTTGAGGCACGTTAGAAACGGATTGACGTTACGAGCTACCGCTTGCCCCTCGCCCGCTTGAAAGCAGTTTCAATCCGTTCGACCGTCCGCTCGTTAGGTCGATGCTTGCCGGATTCCAAACGC
>CAYMQL010000331.1:0-2200 GCA_964392255.1 uncultured Planctomycetaceae bacterium
TGTCCACGTAGGTCCAATCGTCGGATGAGCCGCAGTCGTCGAAGCTCTCTGGCGGCGGCGGATTGAAGAAGTCATCGCCCCGGCGAAGGGGGACAGTCCCATTTTCGCTGACACGAAAATTGGGACAGTCCCCGCGCTTTTACCGCGCCCTTTCCGTCAATCGCAAGCTGGACAAAACAGACCGCCGGGGCTGCCGCGTCTAGGCGCTCTGTCCGCGGCGGGCGGTTCGCTCTATAATCCGGCTCGAAAACCGGACGCGGCAATCGCTCCCTTGTCGGCAAGGAGTCTACGGGCCATGCACTATCCCTGGTGGTACGTTCCGCACGCGACGGCGCCGATGCTGATCGCGGCCATTTCGGTGCTGCACGTTTTGGTTTCGCACTACGCCGTCGGCGGCGGGCTGTTTCTGGCCGTCGAAGTGGGCCATGCCCGGCGGACCGGCGACCGCGAGTATCTCGACTATCTGCACGGCCACGCCGCTTTCTTCATCCTGCTGACGGTGGTCTTCGGCGCCATCAGCGGCGTGGGCATCTGGTGGACGATCGGGCTGGCCTCGCCGCTGGCGACCGAAACGCTCATCCGCACGTTCGTCTTCGGCTGGGCCACGGAATGGGCGTTTTTCATCGTTGAAGTCACCTCGGCATTCATTTTCTTCTACTACTGGGATCGGCTGGCCGCGAAGGCGCATGTCGCCATCGGCTGGATCTACGCGCTGGCGGCGTGGATCAGCCTGGTGTTGATTACCGGCATCACGGCCTTCATGCTGAATCCGGGGGCGTGGGCCGTCGAGCCGGGCGCGCAGAACTTCTGGCGCGCGTTTTTCAATCCGCAATTTCTGCCGCAGACGATCGCCCGCACCGGCGGCGCGCTGATGCTGAGCTCGCTCTACGTGTATTTGCACGCCTCGCTTTCGCTTGGCCCGGGGCGGATGCGCGACATGATCGCCACGCGCTCGGCGCGGCCGGCTTTTATGGGGGCGGCGATGATTGCGGTCGGCGGGGCGCTGTGGTACTACTTTTTGCCGCCGTCGGCCGCCGCGGCCATTCAATCGGCCGCCGCCTTGACCCTGCTGACGACGATGTTGTTCGCCCTGACGGTCGTGGTCTTCTGTCTGGTGTACGTGGGTCCGTATCGCAACCCCGGCTGGCTTTCGCCGGGCTTTGCCGGCTCGCTGTGTTTGTTCGGCATCGCGGCTTTCAGCACGGGCGAGTTTGTCCGCGAGGCGGTCCGAAAGCCATTTGTGGTCTACAACGTCGTGCTGAGCAATCAGGTTTTGCCCGGCGAGGTGCCCGCGTTCCAGGAAGACGGCGTTTTTCAGCGCGGCGTATGGCCCCGGGCTTATCTGGCTGAAAATTATCCAAAGGCGATTGCCGGCGGCCGCGTCGATCATGCCTCGCTGCTCGGCTTGCCCCAGGAAGACCGCGTCGCCCTGGGCAAGGTCCTATTTCAATATCATTGCAATGATTGCCATGCCGCCGATTTGGGCTATTCGGCGGTGGGTCCGCTGTTGCACGGCCGTTCGCGCGACATGGTGCTCGACGCGGTTCGGCATCTCGATGTGATTTACTTCATGCCGCCGTGGTGCGGAACGGCGGAAGAGGCCGAACTGCTGACCGATTACCTGATGATGCTCAGTCCGCCGCGGCCCGAGGGAATGCGGCTCGGGCTTGAAGCCGGGGAGGTGAAATAATGGACCCTCAGATGCTGGTCGATCCGGCGGCGGCCAGTCTGCCCGCCCCGGTGTGGTTCGTGCAGTTTTTCAAGTGGCTGGGCTTTTTGCTGCACGCCGTGCCGATGAATCTCTGGTACGCGGGCCTGCTGACGGCGCTGGGGCTGCGCCTGGTCGGCGGCGAGCAGGGGCGGCTGTTTGCCGGGCGGCTGTTGCGGCAGATGCCGGTCATCGTGGCCCTGGGCGTGAACTTCGGCATTGTGCCGCTGCTGTTCGTGCAACTGGCCTACTACAAATTCTTCTACCCGGCCACGATCCTGATGGCCTGGGCGTGGCTGGCGATCATCGGCCTGCTGATTCCGGCCTACTACGGTGTTTATGCCTATGCCTGGGGCCTTCGCAGTGGATCGGGCGGCATCGCGGGCTGGCGAACCGCCGCCGGTTGGCTTGCGGCGTTGTTTTTTCTGGCGATTGGTTTCCTGTTTGCCAACGGGCTGAGCTTGATGGACCACGTCGGGCGCTGGCCCGAGC
>CAYMQL010000331.1:2210-3975 GCA_964392255.1 uncultured Planctomycetaceae bacterium
GGCACCGCGCTAAACGTCGGCGACGCCACGCTCTGGCCCCGCTGGCTGTTGATGTTCGGTCTGGCGCTGGGCACTACGGCCGTTTGGGCGCTGGTCGACGCCTTTTGGCTGGCCGGCCGGAAGGCCGACGAGGCGTATCGCCGCTGGGCGCTGGGATTCGCCCGAAAACTGTATACCGTAGCGTTGATCTGGTTTGCGGCGGCGGGCACGTGGTACGTTTTCTTCACATGGCCGGACGCACTGCGCGAACCAATGTTCCGCTGGCCGTGGCTGCTGTTGACGCTTGCCACGGCGGCGTCGCCCGGTCTGCCGTGGCTGCTGCTGATGACGGCCGGCCGCTGGTCGTCGGAGCGCACGGCGACGGTCGCGATTGCCTTGGGCCAGTTCGGAGTGCTGGGCATCAACGCCATGAGTCGGCAGGTTGTGCAGAACCAGAACCTGAAAGAGTTTTTCGACGTTATGGCGCAGCCGACGGCGGTCGAGTGGAGCCCGCTTATAATGTTTTTGATCGTTTTTGTCCTCGCTCTGGCAGTGATCGCGTGGATGATCGCGCAGGTCAGAAAATGCAGCGAGGCTTAGCGGCTTACAAGGAGAATATGAGAAACCACGGATAAACACAGATTAACACGGATGGACACGATGAATGCTGTCTGTAATCCGTGTTAATCTGTGTTTATCTGTGGTTCCCTTATCACGGTTGCATTAGCTTCATGTTTCATTTCTGCAACGAAAAGCCGGTCTTGAGCCGCCGGGGTGAATCTCTTAAAATCACCTTATCCATTTCAACATCCTTGCACGCATTCATTCATGGAACGCACACTCGTACTGCTGAAACCCGACTGTGTCCAACGGCGGCTGATGGGCCGCGTCATCGCCCGATTCGAGGACAAGAGCCTCGATATCGTCGCCATGCGGCTGATGCGCGTCACGCCGGAACTGGCCAAGCGACACTACGCCGAACACGTCCACAAGGACTGGTATCCGGCCTTGGAGGCCTTCATCACCGGCGGGCCGATCGTGGCCATGATCGTCGAGGGGCCCGAGGTGATTCGGGTAGTCCGCGACATGGTCGGCGCGACCAACGGACTGAAGGCCGCGGCCGGCACGATCCGCGGCGATTACAGCGCGAGCCAGCAGATGAATCTGGTCCACGCCTCCGACGGCCCCGAGTCGGCCCAACGCGAAATCGGCATTTTCTTTCCGAACGGAAGTTCGGGTAGCTGAAAGCTGACCGCTGAAGCGCGGGAAGGGGACAGGTCCATGTTTTCGGCCTAACGTTTATCGGCAAAATGCGTTTTCCCGCCGAAAAATGGACCAGTCCCCGGCCGGCCCGTGAACGGTTACGCTGAAAGCTGACCGCTGAAAGCTGACCGCTAACCGCGCAGCTTTCCGGCGGGCGTTTCGCTGCGGAGTTGCTCGATCATGTCGCGAGTGGCGGCCTCGACCGCCTCTTGCCAACGCGCGGCGCCGAATCGTTCGGCATACGGCTTAGCGCGATGGGCGAAAATGATGCCGCGCGAGTTGTTCACAATCGCCCCGAGGCCGCCGGAGTCGAAGGCGGCGGCCACGTCGCGGGCCGTGCCGCCTTGGCTGCCAAAGCCGGGCACTAAGAACCATGTGTGCGGCATCGCCGCCCGCAACTCGGCCAGTTGGGCCGGATAAGTGGCCCCAACCACTGCGCCGACGGCGCCATAGCCGCACGCTGCGGCCGTCGCGACGGCTTGCCGCTCGACGTATTCGGCCACGTGCCGGTACAGCGGCCGAC
>CAYMQL010000332.1:0-3969 GCA_964392255.1 uncultured Planctomycetaceae bacterium
TGATCGGAGTGGCCTGAACCGCCGGCAAACGCACTGGATGCTCGCGCAGCCACTGCACCTCGGCGCGCAGAGATTGCGTTTCCGCCTCGAGTTGTTCGAGCCGGCCGGCAAGCTCGGCCGCCGACCCGGCAGGCGGTTCTGTGGCATTGGTGACGGTAATTCCGAGCGTTTGGATAATTAGGATCAGGGATAACAGAATGGGGGGCTTCATGGATTTGCGTCCTTTATGGAAAATGACCAATATCCAGCAGAACTCGTATCGTCCCGGCAAGCCTTAAACTTGATAGCTTGCGAAGATTGGGAAATCATCACACCGGCGTGTACTATATTTTTCAAGGTAGGAAAAACGTAACGCCTATCGCTCACAACACGCGAACGATTTGCGGACGCGCGTTTTATCCAGACGCTAAACTCGTTCGGCGTTTTGGTCGGACGGTTCGCGCCGACGACGCATCGAGTGAGTTGATCGGTTGGGCGAAGATGAGCGCAATGGGCGATCGTACGGCGCCACGACGGCGACAACATATATGTCCGAAAAGCATCTGATCCATCAGCAGTGGTCCGCCCGCGGCGTTTGGTATCGCTTGTGCGACGCCGCATGCATTGCGGCCGGTCTGGCGTTTGCCGTATCCGGCCGGCAAATCCCCGCACTTGATCCCTACGTGACGGCCGCCGCCGTGGCCATCGTCGTCTACTATCTGGCGGCCGAAGCGGCCGACATGTACCGCAACTGGCTCGGCGTCTCGACGCATCGCGAAATTGTCGGCGCGTTGGCCAGTTGGGCGACGGCTTGGGCGCTGTTGCTGGCCTTGGGTTACGTCGCGGATCGTGGAACCAAGTATTCGCGGCCGGTTATGCTCGAATGGCTTGTCGTCGCGCCGTTGTTGATCGTCGGAGGGCGCATCGCGACGCGATGGATTCAGCAGGGATTGCTCGCGGCGGGCTATCACACCAAAAGGTTCGCCATCGTGGGCGTCAATGAGTTGGGGTTCCAGTTGGCACGCAACATTGCGCAAACCCCGGCGCTCGGTTTGTCTTTCGTAGGCTTTTTCGACGATCGGCCCGAGAAACGGAATCCAGACATTCCGGCCGACCTTGCCCCGCGCGTCGGGACGCTCGCCGATTTGATGGCGCAGGCGCGGGCGGGGACCGTCAACCGCATTTATATCACGTTTCCGATGCGCGCCGAAGCGCGGATCCGCGGCGTGCTCGATCGATTGGGCGATACGACGGCGTCGGTCTACGTGGTGCCCGACTTCTTCGTCTTCCAACTGCTGCACTCGCGATGGACCGACATTCTGGGCCTTCCGGTGGTCAGCGTATTCGAGAATCCGTTTTACGGCATCGACGGGCTGTTGAAGCGGCTGTTCGACCTTGCGTTTGGAAGCGTGTTTCTGCTGGCGGCCGCCGTGCCGATGGCGGCGATAGTCTTGTTGATCCGGCTGACTTCGCCGGGCCCGGCGTTTTTCCGGCAGCGGCGCTACGGGTTGGACGGGCGAGAGATTCTGGTTTGGAAATTCCGAACGATGACGGTTTGCGAGGATGGCGCGCGGGCCGTACAGGCCACGCGAAACGATGCGCGCGTAACATGGTTGGGCGCGATTTTGCGCCGCACCTCGTTGGACGAGTTGCCGCAGTTGTTCAATGTGTTGGGCGGCAGCATGTCGCTGGTCGGACCAAGGCCGCATCCCCACGCGCTGAACGAGGCGTTTCGCTCGCAAATCGGCGGCTATATGCTCCGCCACAAAGTCAAGCCGGGCATCACCGGACTGGCCCAAGTGAGCGGTTGGCGCGGCGAAACCGACACCCCGGAAAAAATGCGAAACCGCATTGAATGCGACCACCGCTACATCCGCGAGTGGTCGCTGGCGATGGATTTCGCCATTCTGGCCAGGACGGCGTTGGTCGTGTTGTCGAGAAAGAACGCGTATTAGAGCCTCGATCATGCTGAATACCACGCTAACCACTTCCGTTGCAATCGCCGAGGCGATGCCGCCGGCAACGCAGGCGGCGCCGGCGGCGGTCGATGCGATTCGCGTGCTGCATCTGATCAACGGCGAACACTATGCCGGGGCGGAGCGGGTTCAAGACCTTTTGGCCCTGCGGCTGCCCGCGTTGGGTTTTTCAGTGGGGTTCGCCTGTTTGAAGCTCGATTTGTTCGACGCGCTCCGCGAGTCGCAACGGGCGCCGCTGTTGAACGTGCCGATGCGGGGGCGGTTCGATCTTCGGGCGGCCTTGCGCGTGGCGAACATCGTCCGCCGCGGCGGCTATCGGATCATCCACTGCCATACGGTCCGCTCGGCGTTGGTCGGTAGCTTAGCGTCGCGGCTGGCCGGCGTGCCGATGGTTTATCATGCACACAGCCCCGCCTCCCAAGACAGCACCCGGCGATGGATGAACCGCCTGAACGCGCAGATCGAGCGGCTGAGCCTTCGACGGGCGTCGCGGGTCATCGCCGTTTCGCAGGCGATGGCCGAGCATATTCGGCAAGAGGGGTTCGATCCGGCGCGCATCTGCGCGGTGCCCAACGGCGTGCCGGCGTTTGACCGGGTTGTCGAACGTGACGCGCCAAGCGGACGCTGGACGCTAGGCGTCGTGGCATTGATGCGGCCGCGAAAAGGCATCGAGGTCTTGCTCGACGCGATGGTCTTGCTGCGCCAACGCGGCGTTGACGTGCGTCTTCGGGCCGTCGGCGAATTCGAATCGAGCCAATACGCCGCGGAAATTGCCGCGCGGGCCCGGCGACTCGGGCTCACCGAGCAGATCGCCTGGACGGGCTTCACACGCAACGTGGCCGGCGAACTGCTCGGCATGGATTTGTTGGTGCTGCCGAGCCTGTTCGGCGAAGGGCTGCCGATGGTGGTGCTCGAGGCGATGGCGGCGGGCGTGCCCGTGGTGGCCACGCGCGTGGCGGGCGTTCCCGAAGCGATCCGCGACGGTCGGGACGGCGTTCTGGTCGAGCCGGCCAACGCCCACGCGCTGGCCGACGCGATAGCCGCCGTTGTGCAGGGCCGCTACGATTGGTCGGCCCTGCGTTCCAGCGCCATGGCGCGCCACGCCGCGTTGTTTTCCGATGCCGCAATGGCGGCCGGCGTGGCGGCCGTGTATCGGGAAGTGCTTGCGGAAGCGGCGGCGGAAGCCGGGTAACGCGGAAAGCCGCCCTTCTCTTCGATTCTCTTGCAGTGTATGCTTTTGGGGTTTTATTGATGTTTGCTTGGATATTGAATCGGTAATTCAATCTGCTTACCCCATTTTCCGGCCTCCCGTTGGTCGGCCTCGGTTTATTCGCTCTGCAAACGTCAATAACGCTGCGCTCCGTGCGAGGGGACTACGGCCATGCGACGCATATTTTTGGCATTTCGCGTATTTTTTCGAACCCTGTTCAGCGCCGGCGTTGCGGCGCGGGTTGGCGAGTTGTTAGGCGGCGCTGCGGCAACGACCCCGACGCCCGCCCCAACCCCGAAATCTGCGCCGACGCCCAAAAAACCGGCCCGCAGCGAGGCGATCACTTTGCTGGCGGCGCTGCAGCGCGAGGCCCGGCTGATCGATTTCCTCCAGGAGTCGTTGGCCGGTTACACCGATGCGCAGATCGGGGCCGCGGTGCGCGACGTGCATCGTGATGCTTCGGCGGCGCTGAAACGGATGTTCGATCTGCGCCCGGCGGTCGACCAGCCAGAGGGCGTCGAGGTGGAGATTGCCGCGGGGTTTGATCCGAACCGCTGGCGGCTGACGGGCAACGTGGCCGGCGAGCCTCCGTTTTCCGGCCGGCTGGTGCAGCCCGGTTGGGAGGCCGCCGTTTGCGAATTGCCCACGTGGTCGGGCGGCGGCGAGGCGGCGCGCGTCGTCGCTCCGGCCGAAGTGGAGTTGCGCTAGTCCTTAAACAAGCGAACGCCGGAGGCGTTCGCTTGTTTAAGGACTAGTGCTTTGTCAACCTTTGATTTTGGAATTGAGTGCCACTGGCTATGCCAG
>CAYMQL010000333.1:0-3962 GCA_964392255.1 uncultured Planctomycetaceae bacterium
TATTTTGGATCACCCTGCACTGGCAAAGCCAGTGGCACACAATTTCAACAGGCTGCTAGGGTTGCGGAAGCTCGTACAGCCCCCCGCCGGCGCGCTTCAGCCGACCCTGTCGGGCGAGTTCTTCCCAGACGGCCGGCGGATACTGGTCGGGCGGCGTGATGGCCACGATGCCTGACGCCCGGCCGCTGCTCATCGGCCCGATGCCGATCCGCGACTGGTCGTCCAAACAGGTCAGTTTCAGCCGCTTCTTGAATGCCTTCAGCGCCGCTTTCAATTCCTGCGGGCTGGGCGTTTCAGACGGCAATGCGTCGGAGGCGGGCATGGCTTTTTCCTTTTATTCCTCACGCGGAGCGTGAGGAGTACGTGTCTTCAGCTTACCTCACGCGGAGCGTGAGGAGTACATCTTTATTCGAAGCGGACGCCGATCTTTCCGCCCAGTTCCAGCAGCCAGCGCCGAGACTTGTCGTATTCCGCGGCGTCTTTCATGTGTTCGATCATCAGCGGCACGTCGCCGGCCGTCGCGGCCAGCCGCCGCAAATATGTCGTGTAGTCAAGCGAACCATCGCCCAAACACACCTCGCGGAAATGCACGCTCATTCCAACTTCCCAGGCCAGGTCCTTCGCGTGGCAGCTCACCAGCCAAGGGCCGAGCTTGTCGAAACACTCGTTGAGCAATCCCGCGTTGTCGTAAAAACGACGCGGCGAGTTGATCAGATTGCAGGGATCGAGGTGGGCGCCGAATCCCGGCCGATCGACCGCCTTGATCAGTTCGACGTAGCTGTCGGGGCTGTCGGGCAGGCTTCGGAACATGGCCTCGTAGCAAAATTTTGCCCGCTTTGGCTTGACCGCGTCAATAATCTTCCGCGCGTTCTCCACCACGGCGTCGAAGAAATCGCGGGAAACGTTTTTCGGGTGTGGGCCCGTGGGATTGGTCGCGTTAAAGTTGCCGGGTCTGGTAACGCAGCATCGGGCGCCAACGGCCTCGGCCAGCGCTAATCCCTCGGTCACGGCCGCCATGTCGGCAGCTCGTTTCGCGGGGTCGGCATCCAAGAGATTATTCCAAACGCCCACCTCGGCGATGACCACGTCGTGCTTGGCGAAAGCCGTGCGAATGTCGCGAATGCGGTCGGCGTCGCTCAGTGCGACTTTGGGGCAATACGCGGCCCGATAGCCCAGCTTTACATGAGCCAGGGCAATCTCCTCTGGATCCTGCGAGACGCCAAACACGGGTGCGCCAAGTCGAATGGCGTGCGTTGCAATAGTCGTCAGCCTTGCAGCTCGGACCAGTGGCGTTCTGCCACAGAATATGCCGGCGGCGGCCATTGCTGCGGCCGACTTTCGGAGAAACCCGCGACGACTTGTACAACGGCGGCTCATCTCAGATGTGCTCCTAAAACCCCAACCCCGGCCCATTGAGCGCTGCCGTGCCGAGGGTTCCGTCGGTCACGTTGAACATCGACGGGAAGCGGTCGGACCAGACGCGATTGCCGGCGGGGCAATACTGCCGGGCGTTGCCTTCGATCGCGGCCACGGTGGGGATCCGCGCCGACAGGCTGGCCGAGTGCAGGAACGACGCCCCGGGACAGGTGAGGTCTTGAACGCAGAGGAACATGTTGTATTTTTGGGCCGCTGCCCCCATCAGCAGCGCCTCGCTATGGCCCTTGCACGCCTTCAGCGCCACGCCCGAGTAGCCCAACTCGCGGCTCAACAACAGGCACTCGAAATCGACCAGCGATTCGTCGATCACCACGGGCTTGATCTTGGCGGCCTTGTGCATGCGGTTTTCGCGGTGCGCCCGCAGATCGCGGTGCGTCGGCTGCTCGATGTACTGCAACCGCTCGAGCGCCGCGGGCGATTGCTCGCCAACCTGGGCCAAAAAATCGAGTACATATTCGACGTTCGCGCACTTCTCGTTGAAGTCGGCTGAATAGCACCACGTCTTGCAGCCGCGGGCGGCCTGGGCCTCGGCCGCGACGCGCTCGACCGACGCGACGCGCTGCACGTCCCAATCCAGATCGTCGCCGTTGAGCTTGATTTTCAGATGCGTCAGGCCGTCGGCTGCGATCCATTCGGGCAGCGTTTCGGGC
Organism: uncultured Planctomycetaceae bacterium; assembly: GCA_964392255.1. Taxonomy (GTDB): domain Bacteria; phylum Planctomycetota; class Planctomycetia; order Pirellulales; family Thermoguttaceae; genus CAYMQL01. The sequence continues at coordinate 2,088 of CAYMQL010000333.1, forward strand.
AGGCCGTCGTTGATGCGATTCTTCACGTCGGCGTCGGTCAGCGGGTCTAACGCGCCGACAAGATGATAGAGCGGCATCTGGGGCTTCGGCGTTCGCAGCGTATAGCGGTCGAGATACTCGCCGGCGAACTCGGCGCCGAGATAGGCGCCGAGATCGCGATTGACGTATTCGGGCCCGAGCAGATTGTACGAGTTTGCGCCGATGGCTTTGCCATAGGCGTCGTGGATGGCGGCTTCGGTCGGGCTGGCGGCGACCAATTGCGCGAGCCGCGGCATCGGTTCGGCCAAGCCGGCGGCGCGCACAACCTCGTCCGCCGCCGCGCCATATTGTTTGGCCAGATCGTGCGTGATGTCCAGCGGATGGCCGACGTCGCGGTAAGCGCCGGCGTCGGCGGCGATGCGGCAGCCCGCCGCGATCATTGCGTGCAGCGTCTCGTCGGTCGAAACGCGATCGGTCGGCCACGCCCAAACGTTGCCCATCGGCATGGAACCGAAACCGTGCGCCCGGCGTCCGTCGCGGGTTTCGGCAGTCACCGCGACGTTCAACAACACGGCGTCGGTCACCACGCGGCCGCCGAATTTGATCGGCGCCCGATAGGGGATATGCTCCGTGTCGGTCTGGACGTCAACGATGCGAATGTCGGTGGGCTTTGTCACGGAAGGCTCCGGGCGGAATTTACTGGCGGATCTGAATCAAGGGAATCGCTTCGTTGGCCAGTAGCACCGGGATGCCGTCCTGGATGGGATACAAGAGGGTCGCATCGCGGTGGAGCAGTCCGCCGTCGATCGGCTGTGTCAGGGTCTTGCCCTCTTGATTTTTGACCTGCCCGGCCGCAATCGCACGATTGACCTGCGCCACCAGCCGTTCGGGGGCCATCGTCAAGGGTGTCCGATCGGTCGGGCAAATCAAAACTGTCAGCAAGTCTTGGTCGATCATGCTTTCGCCACCTCGGGGATCTCCGAACCCGTGGTCAACCCTAATAGAATGACCCATCGGGATCGGTCCTGCAAGACCGGGTGCGGCAAGAAATTGCGGCGAATTCGGCGATTCAACGAGACGCTAGCGTGGAGACTGTCCCCATTTTCGTGTCGGCGAAATATGCCTGTCCCCTTTGCCCGTACAGTCCCCTAGCTTGCACTGGGGGCATGGGTCCGCGAACGCCGACGGACGGGTTTCGCGGCCGTCCAGTCCTTCGTCAGCGTCTCGAATACTTCCGGCGATTCGTATCGGATGATGTTCTTGCCCTCGGGGATGGGCCCAATCAGACCGCGAAACACCGGCATGCCGCGCAGCCCCAGATCGGTGCTGCAATCGTCGACGCCTACTTGAGAATGCCGTTTCAGCAGGGCCTCTTGCGAGTCGTAGTCGCGAATGCGAATCTGCCCGTCCGCCCCGCGCGTGACAACACGATAGGTATCCTTGCTCATGTTCACCGTTCCTGGTTGATGCCGGACCGCGTCCGATTCCTTGTTGCCATTCACCGGGGACTGTCCCAATTTTCGTGGTTCACCGCGAAAATGGGACTGTCCCCTTGGCGGCGAAGGGGACGCCCGGGCCGAGCGATCTTTCTCGTTCCCCGTCGGGGTATCGGCCGCCGCAAGTTCGCCGGGCGAAACAATTTGAGCGCGCCGCCACAGCAGCGGCATTCCCAAGAACCGGTAGATTGCGCACCGCAGCCAACACCGCTACGAACCGATGCCGCAAGCCGCCCAACGTGCAGCCTGTGCCGGTTCTACCGCAAGATGGCTGCCGTCAGACGCGGATGCGCCGGTCTTGCACAAGCTGCCGTTCTTGCCGACGATGACGGCGGGCACGACAGAAACCCATAAGCGGCCGGCCAATAATAACTCCCCTCTCCCTTTGGGAGAGGGGCAG
>CAYMQL010000334.1:0-3959 GCA_964392255.1 uncultured Planctomycetaceae bacterium
GCAAAGCACTGGCATAGCCAGTGGCACTCAATCCTAAAATCAAAGGTTGACAAAGGACTAGACGCCCTCTGACCTCTGACCCCTAACCCCTGGCCCCTGACCATGTCCGACCCCCATCACATCCTGACGCTGACCACGTTGCTCGGCTCGCTGGGCATGTGGTTGATGCTGCCGCGCGGGACGGCGCGCGGACGCAGCGTGGGAATTGTGTTGGCCGGCATGGCGCTGGGGCTGGGGGCGTCGCAGGTGCCGCGGCTCGGCCATTGGGCCGCCGACGGCGTATTTTTAACGCTGGCCGGCGTGACCGTCGTTTCGGCGGCCGCGGCGGTGACGTTTCGCAATCCGCTTTACTGCGCCGTCTGGTTCGGTCTGTCGGCGCTGGGCACGGCGGGGCTGTTCTTCTTCGCCGGCGCGCAATTTCTGGCCGTGGCCACCGTCGTGGTCTATGCCGGAGCAATTTTGGTGACGTTTTTGTTCGTGCTCATGCTGGCGCAGCCGGAAGGCAAGGCCTCGTACGACCGATTAAGTTGGGAGTCGCTTATTTCGGCGGTGGTCGGCGTCGTCATGGTAGGCGTTTTGTCGATGACGATCGGCGGCGTGTTCGCTCCACCGGCGTCGCCGGCGGCGGCCATCACAGCGCCGGACCAAGCGGCGCTGGCCGACGGCGTCTTAGCGCCCGACCACGTCGCGCAAATCGGCGGCCTGCTGTTCGGCCGCCATCTTTTGGCCGTCGAGGTCGTCGGCGTTCTCTTGTTGGTTGCGCTGGTGGGCGCGGCCGCTATCGTACACCACATGCGAACCGACTAGCCGCCATGCCCTTTGAAATCGCACTTCTGAACAACTATCTGATCGTCGGGGCGATGCTGTTCGGCATCGGCATGATCGGCTTTTTGAGCCGCCGGAACATGATCGTCATGTTCCTGTCGGTCGAGATCATGTTGCAGGGGGTCTCGTTGAGCTTTGTCGGCTGGAGCCGATTTCACAACCATTGGGGCGGGCAGACGCTGGTGTTGTTCATCATCGCGGTGGCGGCCTGCGAGGCGGCCGTCGCATTGGCGCTGGTGTTGGCCGTTTTCGCGCGCCGCGGTCAGTTGGACATCGCCGACTGGCAGACGTTGCGCGAGGCCAATCAACCGCGATTCCGCGACGAGCCGCTGCCTCCGCCGCCCGAAAAACATCCCGAGCCGCTGCCCCGCTTGCCGCCCGCCGGAGTGGCGCCGGAAATATCTAAAGAGGAAACGGACTATCGGCCCGACGTATAATCACAACCGAAAATACACCACGGTGACACAGAGAACACAGAGTACAATTTTAGGCAACAGAGATGACAGAAAGAACTATGGGCTTGTACTGTTTCTTATTCCACAGTTGTCCACTCATATTCCTTGATCATTGATTGTCTCTGTGTACTCTGCGTCTCCGTGGTGAGATTTCTTTCGTAGTTCTCATGTTTGACATCAAAACACTCCTGATTCTGATTCCGGCCTTGCCCCTGGCGGCGACGCTGCTGACCGCCTCGCTGGGCAAGCGGGTGCTGCGCGCGCGGAGCCATATCCCCGCGGTTACGGCCCTGTTGCTCAGCTTTCTGGCCAGCGTCGCGCTGGTGTTTCAGATGCAGACGCGGATCGATCGCGTTGGCGGCGGGCGGAAATGCGAGGAAACGGTTACGCTCTGGCGCTGGGCGGATTTGGAAACAAGAATACTCCCCTCTCCCAATGAGAGAGGGGCGGAAAACAATCTCCCCTCTCCCTTTGGGATAGGGGCCGGGGGCGAGGACGAAAACGGCGAGGCATTCAACAAGAATAAAACTTCCGCAATTCATCCTTCATCCTTCATCCTTCATCCTTCCAATCCCCCGCGCGGCATCGACGTCGCCCTGCGAGCCGATCCGCTTTCGGCCGCGATGCTGGCGATGGTTACCTGCATTTCCACGTTGGTGGCGATCTACTCGATCGGCTACATGCGCGGCGACCCCGGCTATTGGCGATTTTTCACCTACATCGCGCTATTCGTCTTTTCGATGACGATGCTCGTTTCGGCCGCCAATTTCGTGTTGCTGTTCGTGTTTTGGGAAATGGTCGGCTTGTGCAGCTACCTGCTGATCGGCTTCTGGTTTGAGAAACCCGCCGCCGCGGCCGCCGGAAAAAAAGCCTTTCTGGTCAATCGCATCGGCGACGCGGGGTTCTTGTTGGGCGTGTTTCTGATTTGGGCGACCTACGGAACGCTGGATTTCGGCGGGGTGTTTGCGGCCGTCGATCCGGCGGGCGGCGGGGTGGTTACAGCCATCTGCCTGCTGCTGATGCTGGGGGCCTGCGGCAAAAGCGCGCAGTTGCCGCTGCACGTCTGGCTGCCCGACGCCATGGAAGGTCCCACGCCCGTCAGCGCGCTGATCCACGCCGCCACGATGGTCACAGCCGGCGTTTACATGGTCGCGCGCTGCACGCCGCTGTTCGCGGCGTCGCCCGACGCGCAGTGCGTCGTCGCCGTTGTCGGCGGCGCGACGGCCCTGTTGGGCGGCGTTATCGCCGTCACGCAAACCGATCTAAAACGCATTCTGGCCTATTCCACCATCAGCCACCTCGGCTATATGTTTGCGGCGCTGGGCACGGGCACGCTTCTGGGCGTGACGGCCGGAATGTTCCATCTTGTGACCCATGCCTTTTTCAAGGCCCTGCTATTTTTGGGCGCCGGAAGCGTCATGCACGCCACCGGCGGAGTGATCGACATTCGCCGGCTCGGCGGCCTGCGGCGCCGCATGCCGATCACGCACGGAACATTCTTGTTCGGCTGCCTGGCGATTGCCGGGCTGTGGCCGTTCGCGGGTTTTTTCAGCAAAGACGCGGTTCTGCTGGCGATTCAACAACGCGCCGGCGGCGGGGGCATGGATATTTTCCAATTCCTGTTCGCCACCTCGCTCTTGGGCGTGCTGCTGATCGACATCTATATGTTTCGGCCGTTTTTCTTGACATTTTATGGGCCCGAGCGAATTCCGCCCGAGGCCGGCGGACACGTCCACGAGTCGCCCGGCGCGATGACCGTGCCGCTTTTGGTGCTGGCGTTCGGTTCGCTTTCGGTCGGGGCGTATTTTGAGTGGACGCACGGACTGGCCGATTTTCTGCGGGCCGCACCGTCGCTTGCCGCCTTGACCGAGACGCCTGAAACGGCCGGCGGCGCCGAGCACGCGCATATCGGCCTGTTGAGTACGGGCATCACGCTGGCGGGAATTGCAATGGCGGCAATTCTCTACCTGGGCAGCCGCAACAAAGCGGCGCGGCTGGCGCGGGTGATGAACGTTTTCGGGCTGTACAGCCTTTCGTACGGCAAGTTCTTTTTCGATCCGATCTACACATTATTTGTCGTGTGGCCGCTTTTGGGACTCGCGCGGCTGGCGGCCCTGTTCGATCGTTACGTCGTCGACGGACTGGTAGACCTGTGCGGTCAGACGCCCAAGCTGTTGGGCGCGAGCTTGCGGCCAAGCCAGAATGGTCTGGTGCAGTTTTACGCGTTGGCGATGATGGCCGGAGTGTTGCTGTTGTTGTTTGTCCTGTTGATGTGAGAAGAAATAATTACCGTGATGCACTGACCCTCAGCCGTTATGTCCACATTATTGCTAATCACCCTGGCGCTGCCGTTGGTTGGAGCAATTTTGCTCCCGGGCGATCGGAATATGGCGCGTTGGGCGTCGCTCGGCATTGCCCTGGCGGTTTTTGCTACGGCGGCGGTGTTGGCGGGATGCTATCCGGGCGGAGCGGTCCCCTTCGCGGCGGTCGAGTGGGCGTGGCTCGACGGGTTTCAGACCGCGATCGACGTCCGGTTCAGCGTCGCTTTGGACGGCCTGAGCCTCTGGCTGTTCGTTCTGACCGCGCTGCTGACGATTGTTGCGATTCTGTCGGGCTGGGAGGCGATTCGCCAGCAGGCGTCGCTCTATTATCGGCTACTGTTGGTGCTGGAATCGGGTA
>CAYMQL010000335.1:0-3956 GCA_964392255.1 uncultured Planctomycetaceae bacterium
GTCATGGCCCATTTGGCGATGATCCACGGCCGCCCCTGTGTGACCAATTTTAGATAGGGCGCGTTCAATCGCTGTGCGTCGGTTTCGAGCAATCCCGTTTCAACCACCAGTCCGGCTGCTTGCAGCGCCGCGATTCCGCCGCCCTGGACCTGCGGGAATGGATCGGCTTGGGCCACGACCACCCGGCGAACGCCCGAGCGAATCACGGCCTCGGTGCAAGGCGGCGTTTTGCCCTGATGGCAGCACGGCTCCAGCGTAACGTAAAGCGTCGCCCCGGCCGCCCGCGGGCCGGCGATGCGCAGGGCCTCGACCTCGGCATGATCGCCGCCGAAGCGGCGATGAAACCCCTCGCCGATGATCTCGGCACCTTGGGCTACGACGCAGCCGACCATCGGATTCGGCTCGACGAAGCCCTGCCCGCGAACCGCAAGCTCCAAAGCCCGCCGCATGTGCCAGAGGTCGATTTCGTGCTGCTGCATGTCACCAAAACTGGCATAACTAGACAAGCATGACGTTGCGCGGCACCGCTAATACCGATCATTTTGGTGGTTTCAACGAAATGATCCGTGATGCAATGCACACCGCCGGAAATTGACGGCTCGGGCTGTTTCGATCACCTCTGAGCAAATGGAAAAAGGCCGACCATCAACATTTCGGCTTGCTGTAAATTTGCCTCAAGTTCTGCGAGAAGGACTCTCAGTTCCAGTCCTTCAACATCGTCATGTGTTGAGTGTTCTACTGCTTGCGAAGCAGTTCTAACGAGTTCACGCAACGCCGGTTTAAGTCTGTTGAAGCCAATTTGCAATGCCCGTAACCTTGTGGCAGCGATCTCGAATGCGTCATCTTTGAATTCTGAACCATTCGGACTCTTCTGACGGGCGTTGATTAATGCTGTCGATATTTCTTCAAGCTCTTCCTTCTTCTTAGACAGAACGGAGACATATTGCTTACATAATGAGCTCAGTTTCGCAACCCTGGACTCCATTAGATCCGTGCTCATGTGCGTTCCTCCCAGTTCTTGAGTGCGCCAATGGTTTCCCATAGACGGCGTAAGGAACCGGCTTGTAGATTTTGGTCATATCCCGAAACGGTATTGGCTAAAAGCTCACCAACACCTGTGGTGAAATTGCTGATGACAAGCGAAGAAAATACGAATTCGTGACGTAGGTTTTTGCCGCCAACATCTTGGATCAACTTATCCAAGAGTCGCCCGTACTCGCCATCGCGATACGCACTCTCCACGGTTGCCCGCTGATCCCACCAAAGGTCTTGCTTGGTCACCAATGTTATCAGCCAACACTTATGATCGCCGACTCGCAGATGTGGGAGCAGTCTTTCAAGAACCTTTACCTCGTCTTCGCGAGACACCCGCAGAAAGTCAGCAAGAAACGCGGCTTTGTCGCCTTGATACAGCCGGTGGTTTTTGTAGCTGATTTGGCCCAGACTATGGTAGCCGTAGGAACCGGTCAAAATTATACCACGGAAGCCACCCGTACTGATGGATCGTTCCAGGGCACCCCAGGTTGCGTCCCGCCTGTGTCGTTGTCCCGGCGGCACTACAACTTCCACGTTTGGGTCGTCTTCTAGAGCAAACCGCTCAAGGCCGATGCTTTCTTCATAGACGCCGGGTATATCGATCGGAAAATCGTACTGACCTGAAAGCATCCTTGCAAAAGTGGTTTTTCCTACCCCCCCCGGACCAATAAGAAGGATACAGGATGTCGGCTGGCCCTCTTTTGATGCAAACAACCAGCGGCGGAGTTCAGCGAGCTTGGCGGCAATCCATTCTCTGTTGTCCCAAGCCCACTCGCCGATTTTCCCCCACCCGCCGCCTGGATTGTCTTCCACGGGAGACCTCCCTTACAGTGTTACCATAGTTAATGGTACTTCATCTTACTGCTGGTCGTCAATTCGAGCTATACGAACAATCTTGAGCGATGGTCCTGAATCTCCTCTGGTTATTAAGCTCGAATCACCGCCGAGGCCGCGTCGATGTTGCCGAACGGCGCGCTCACCTGAATGCCGGCGATCCGGTCGCGAACTCGGGCCACCGACTCGCGGGCAATCTCAATGCCCATGGCCAACTGATCCTCGCGGCTGCTGACCGACGCCATCCGCTCCATCACGGCGTCGGGCACGACCACGCCCGGAACCTCGTTCCGCATAAACGATGCGTTGCGATAGCTGGCCAGCGGCCAGATGCCGGCGATGATCGGAACGCCGTACCGTTGGACCGCGTCGAGCGTTCGCAGCAGCGCGTCGGGATCGAACACCGGCTGCGTGATGGCGAACTCGGCCCCCGCCTCGGCCTTCTGGCGGAAACGATCCAGTTCGCGCCGCGGATCGAGCGCCGTCGGGTCGAGCCCCACGCCGATCACTGCGAACGTGGGCGGATCGATGGCCTGCCCGCCCAGGTCGACGCCGCCGTTGAGACGCCGCTGCACGGCCGCCATCGCAATCGAGTCGGCGTCGAACACCCCCGTGGCGTGCGGATAGTCGCCCAGCTTCGGCGGGTCGCCCGTCACAAACAGAATGTTCCGCACGCCGCAGGCCGCGCAGGCCAGCAGATCGGCTTGCATCCCGATCAAATTTCGGTCGCGGCAGCAAAAATGCAGAATCGGCTCGATCCCGGCGTCGTGCAAAATGCGTTCGGCCGTAATCAATGGCGAAAGCCGGGCGCTGGCCCGAGGTCCGTCGGGAATGTTGATCGCATGCACGCCGCGCTGGCAAAGCGTTTTGGCCTTTTCGAGCGTTGATCGTAAGTCGTAGCCGCGCGGCGGCACCAGTTCGACCGTGGCAATCCACTGCCGCGCGGCCAATCGGGCGCCAAGCCGCGATCGTTCTGCCAAGGGGGCGGGCGCTTTGGCCTGCGCCTCTTGCGTCGGCGTTGTCGGCGCTGTGATTTTTGCCCGTCGCAACGGCTTGACGGCCAAGGCCACCTCGCGAATATGCGCGGGCGTCGTGCCGCAACAGCCGCCCACGGCCGAAACGCCCAGTCCGACGTAACGCTTGGCGTATTCGGCCAGATATTCGGGCGAACACAGATAAATGCGGCGGTTCTCGACCTCTTTCGGCATCCCCGCGTTCGGCTGTACCACCAGCGGCAGCGCGCTAAGCCGCACGGCCCGCTCGACCGCGCCGAGCAGCCCGTCCGGCCCCACGCCGCAATTCATGCCCCAGGCGATCGGCTGCCGGCACTCCGACGGCAGCGGCGCGAGCATGTGCTCGACCGACTCGCCCGCGGCCGTTTCGCCCGCGCCGACGATGACGAAAGAAAGCATAAAAGGCACGTCGGGCAGGCGGCGCATCGCGGCAGCGCATCGCTCGATCGCGGCCCGGCTCGGCTGCGTTTCAAACAGGACGAAATCGGCCCCGCCCGCCATCAATCCCTCGACCTGCTCGACGATCATCTCGTCGATCGCCGCCTCGTGTTGCGGCTGGCCGGGCAGCGGGCCGATCGAGCCGGCCACGAAAACCGGCCGGTCGGCCGCGTCGGCCACCTCGCGGGCAATTCGGGACCCCGCCCGCAAAATCTCCGGCAGCTTCTCGGCCAAGGCGAACTTGCCGAGCGTCGCCCGATTGGCGCCGAACGTATTGGTCGTCAGCACGTCGGCGCCGGCGTCGCGATACTCGGTGTGAATCTGCCGGATCAGCTTCGGGTCCGATAGCGATAGCTCATCGAACGAGCGGTTGGTGAAAACGTGGTGCCGGTAGATTTCGGTGCCCATCGCACCGTCGAAAACCACCACGCCGCGGGCAAGCGATTCTAAAAATGAATTGGCGTTCATGTGTTCAATAAAAGGATCAGAGATAGGCGTCTAGCCCAACCGATTCGCGTCATCTCGGCAGGTATGCGAAAGAAAGCGGAACAAAGAGGTAATCGCATGACCGCCAAGATTTTTTCCCCGCCCTGCAACCCGAACCGAAGCCGACGGCTCGAATATCCATATCCGAGC
>CAYMQL010000336.1:0-3955 GCA_964392255.1 uncultured Planctomycetaceae bacterium
TCCGCGATTTTTACGGCATCCGGTCCGGCGAAGTCGACGTGCCGTGTTTTCCGATGTTCGGGCTGTTCAATTGCGTGATGGGCGTGACGGCCGTCATTCCCGACATGGACCCGTCGCGCCCGGCGCAGGTCGATCCGAGCAAAATCATCGAGGCCGTACAGGATTGGAACGCTACGCAGACGTTCGGCTCACCGGCCGTGTGGAATCGCGTCGGGCAATACTGCCGGCAACGCGCAATTCGCTTGCCGACGGTGCGGCGAGTGCTGTCGGCCGGCGCGCCCGTGCCCGCCGCGGTTCTCGATTGCATGAAGGCGTGCATCCATCCCGAAGGCGACGTGCATACGCCCTACGGCGCAACCGAATCGCTGCCGGTCGCGTCGATTTCGGCCAGTCAGGCGCTCGCAGAGACGGTCGCCCAAACCCGCCGCGGCGCCGGCGTGTGCGTCGGCCGGCGGTTTCCCGGCGCAAAATGGAAGGTGATTCGCATCGTCGACGGGCCGATTCCGTCGATCGAGGACATCGAAGAACTACCCAGCGGCGAAATCGGCGAACTGATCGTCAGCGGCCCGCAGGTCACACGGCGCTATGTCACCCGAACCCACTGGAACGCCCGCTCGAAAATCGCCGACGGCTCAACCTTCTGGCATCGCATCGGCGACGCGGGCTATCTCGATTCGGACGATCGGTTTTGGTTTTGCGGACGTGTGGCCCATCGCGTTCTGACGGCCGACGGCCCGATGTATCCCGTCTGTTGCGAGGCGATTTTTAACCAGCACCCCGCCGTCCGTCGCAGCGCGTTGGTCGGCGTCGGACCGGCCGGGCGGCAACGCCCGATTATTGTTCTGGAGCCCCACGCAGGCCGCATGCCCGGCAGCCGCCGAGAACGCGAGGCTTTTTTAGACGAGTTTCGCCAATGTGCCGCCTCCAATCCGTTGACCGCCTCGATCTCCGACTTCCTGCTCCACCCCTCTTTTCCCGTCGATATTCGGCACAACGCCAAGATATTCCGCGAGAAACTCGCCGAATGGGCCGGCACGCGATGCGCCCGCCGTTGACGGCATCGACGACCCCATGTATGCTAACCAAACAACGACGGCTCATGCCAAGGATTCGACGAACCTTTGGCCGCAACAGCCCGAGGACAAGACAGTTTAGAAGCAGTTTTCGAGTGGATTTATACGCCATCAGCGGGGGTGTGTATCCGGCACGAAGCCGAACATTCAAAAAATCCACTCGCCATTGAAACATCGTTTCAAAAACCACGGGGCGTAGCTCAGCCTGGCTAGAGCGCTTGGTTCGGGAAGAATTGTCGTTTACTTTGGGTGTCGCGCCAGGGGCCAGTTTTCTCGTCATTTTCGTCATTCTCGTCGAATTTCCCTTCCCTATGGAAGGAAAAAGGAAGGACTTTGCCCGACCATTTTGCCTAGTTTGCGCTGTATGCTTGAGTTAGCCATCCTTACTTACGCAAGGAGACTTGACTCATGGGCAAACGCGGACGCAAAAGCGGCATCTGGTGGCACGCGAGCCGAGCGTGCTGGTATACCTCCCACAACGGCAAGAACCAACGGCTGGACCCGAACCAGAAGAAGGCCGAACACCTCTGGGCGAAGATCGTCGGCAAGGACGCCGCCAAGGGCGACGACCTGATGGTCAAGCAGGTGCTCGATCTGTACCTCGATTGGAGCGAGGCCAATCACGCCGAGACGACGCACAAGCGGGTGCGGGCCTCGATCCTCAGCTTCGCCGAGTCCCTGCCGCCGGGACTGATTATCTCCGACCTGGAACCCCATCACCTCACCACTTGGCTCGACAAACGCTCGCCCAAGAAGCTCACCAAGGAGGCCATCAAGTACGCCGCCGAGCAGGAGGCCAAGGCGGTGGCCCGGCAAAAGGCGATGGAGAAGGCCGGCGAAAAAACGCCAAAGCGGAAACCGAAGAGGCTTCGGCCGGCGACCGACAACACCCGACACGCCTTCGCCAGCGACATCGTGGGGGCCTTCAACTGGGCGGCCGGTCCCAATCAGCGGATCACTCGCTTTTCGCCGCTGGCCGGATACCGCAAGCCGCCCAAGACGCCGCGCATCCTCTATCTGGCCCCCGAGCAACAGGAAGACCTGCTCAAGCGAATCGACGACCCGGAGTTTCGGAACTTCTTGGTCGTGCTGCTGCACACAGGGATGCGGCCCGGCGAAGCGCGGGTCATGGAGGCCAAATACGTCATGCTCAAGGACGGCGTGGTCCGAATCCCGAAAGAGTTGGCCAAAGGAAAGCGGAAGGAACGGCGGGTCTTGCTCGACAAGACGGTGTTGGCGATCCTCAAGCCGCTGGTCTCGCTGTACCCGGAGGGACCGATCCTGCGGAACATGCGCGGGCGGCCGTGGACCAAGGACGCCATCAATTGCCGCTTCACCCGGCTGAAGACCGAATTGCCCTACCGGGTCACGGCCTACGCCATGCGACACACCTTCATCAACGAGGCCCTGCGGAACGGGGCACCGGAAACGGCGATCGCCGAAGTGGTCGGTCACGAAGACAAGACCATGATCCAGAAGGTCTACGGCCACCCCGAACTGCACACGGACCTGTTGGACAGCGTGGTCAAAAAGGCCAACAAGCGGTCGGCATCGTGATCGCGGTGCCCGGCTACACTGACCGGTATAGCGCCAAGAAAGCGGGCGGCCCTGGCGACGGGGCCGCCCGCTTTTCGTGTATCCGGTCGATTGCCTGTGCCAAGCGAAAAACGGCGGCACGGCCACCGGCCCCGGCCGCTCATTGATCGGTCTCTGCCGGCCCCAGGCGGCGCTGAAACTCGATGGCCTGCCGTTCCCGCTGCAACTCGGCGGCCAATTCCAATTCGGTGGGCAGGTAGAGCTTGTAGCGGGACGCGAAAATCTGCTGATTGTCCTCGGGCAACGTGTAGCGCACCACCGCTTCGTTCTTGTCGGCGCAGAGCACAATGCCGATGGGCGGGTTCTCATCGGCCGTGGTGATCTCGCGCTGGTAGTAATTCACGTACATCTGCATCTGCCCGAGGTCTTGATGCGCGAGCGCCCCGACCTTCAAGTCGATCAGCACGAACGAGCGGGTGAGCCGGTTGTAGAAAACCAGGTCGATCCAGTAGTGCTGGCCGTCGAGCGTGATCCGCTGCTGGCGGGCCATGAAGGCAAAGCCCCTGCCGAGTTCCAGCAAGAACTCGCGGAGCTTGTCGATAAGGGCCTGTTCGAGGTCCGATTCCTGGAATCGCCCGCTCTCGGGCAGGCCGGTGAACTCCAACACATAGGGGTCTTTGATGAGGTCGCTGGGTTGCTGGATTTCGTGGCCCTTCTCGGCCAGCGCCAGCACCCCTTCCCGGTCCCGGCTGAGCGCCAGTCGCTCGAACAGTAGGGAATGAATCTGCCGTTCGAGTTCGCGGGTGGACCAGCGGGAGTTGACGGCCTCGGTCTCGTAAAAGGCCCGCGCATTGGGCTTTTCCACCCGCAAGAGGAGGCGGTAATGGGTCCAAGACAATTCGGGACGCAGTGCGTCGCAAATCGGGTACGCCAGGTAGAACGCCCGCATGTGTTGGAGGGTGCTGCGGTCGAAACCCCTTCCAAATTCAGCACTTAGGCGTTTGGAAAGCTCGGCCAGCAGCCCCCTGCCGTACTCGGCCCGTTGCTGTCCCTGCTGTTCCTGCTCGACGATAAGCCGCCCGATCTCCCAGTACGCCCGGACCATCGCCGTGTTGATGGCGCGGTAAGCCCGAGCACGGGCCTCGTCCAGGATCGCCTTGATCCGCTCGTAGGTCTGCTCAAAGCCGGACGGTGTTGGCAAGGATTCGGACTCGGGCACGGTCACAGGTTCCTCCTACCGCTGGACGCCAGGAATCGCAAGTCCACAGTTTATCCCCTACGCGGGGTGTCAGCAAGAAGGCGTGACCGTTCGCAACGGGCGACAATATATATTATGGAAGGACTAC
>CAYMQL010000337.1:0-3950 GCA_964392255.1 uncultured Planctomycetaceae bacterium
TTGCAGTCCGAATCGGCTGGCTCGAAAACGACGGCGACGGCAACTTCACTCGCCACATTATCCGCGAAGGCTTCACCGAAGACTATCACAGCCTTTCGGTGGCCGACTTCGACGGCGACGGCGACTACGACATCTTCACCGGCGCGGGGCCGTTGGGCCTTGGAACCACCGGACACGCCATTTATTTGTTTGAGAACACCGCAGGCGTCGGCGAAGAGCCGGAATACGCCTTGCACAACATGACCGAGTTCCTCAGCGCGGCGGACGCCGCCCTGTTGAACAGCGCCTTTTCGATCGATCACTGCCACGAGCCGATGTTCGGCGACGTGAACGGCGACGGCCTGCTCGACCTGATTCTCAAAGGCTGGGACGGCACCTCCAAGGGCGTCAGCACCGTCTCGCCCGCCCCGTTCATCTTTCTGTTGAATACGACGGAAGCCTACGCATCCGAGGTCACCTGGACCGGCTCCGGCAGTTCGGTCTGGAGTACGGCCGCCGGATCGGGCAACTGGAAGAACACCGCCACCGGTGCCGGGGCTAACTACTCCAATGGCGCTGCGGTGACCTTCGACGACTCGGCCACCGGCACGACCACCGTCGACATTAGCGCGGCCGACGTCTCGCCCGAGAGCGTCGTGTTCAACAACTCGATCAAGGATTTCACCATCACCGGCAGCAAGGGCATCGTCGGTTCCGCCACCTTGCTGAAGCAGGGCAGCGGCAAAGTCAGCATCAGCACCATCAACAGCTACACCGGCAAGACGACCCTTGAGGGCGGCGTGCTGCAACTGAACGGCTCGGGCGCCTATAACCCGGTGCTTACCCTCGGCGGCGCCGACATCAAAGAGGGCACGATGGTGTTCGACTATTCCGGCGGAAGCGACCCGAGCGCGACGATCGCCAGCCTTCTGGCGGCCAGCTTCCACGCCGGCAGCGCGACCCATTTCGACGTCGGCCAGTTCCAAAGCTCGACCGCCGACGGCGATCGGGCACTGGGCTGGAAGACCACGTCGAACTATCAGGTCTACGTGACCGCCACGCTCTACGGCGACGCCACGTTGGACGGGTCGGTCGACATTTCCGATCTGTCGATTTTGGGCCAAAACTGGAACGGCAGCGGCAAGATTTGGGCCCAAGGCGATTTCAACTACGACGGCAAGGTCGATATCTCCGACCTGTCCTACTTGGGGCAGCACTGGAATCAGGACATCGCAGCCTATTCCAACACGACGCCCGTGCCGGAACCGGGCACACTGGCCTTGACCATTGCCGGACTGCTGGGGCTTGCGGTTTACGCCTGGAAGAGCCGCAGATAAGTGTGTTTTGTTTAGCCGGCGAACTTATTCGCTGTGAATGCGTTTAAGCAACAACACGCGGCGAACAAGTTCGCCGGCTAAACGGTGTTGAGAAATGCGGCTAGCCCGCGGAGGGCTGCTCCTGCTTTCGCCAGGCCGCGATCAGTTCGCGGACGGAAGGCGGGCGAGGTTGGCTCATCAAACGCCGGACTCCTGTTAGCAACAGCAGGAGTCCGGCTGCGCCAACGCCGTAGATGGCGTACTTCGCCTCGTTCGATATGGCGGGAATGTCGGGCATTGCGCCGCGCAACGCGTCGGCTGCAAGGCCGCCAACCGCGGCGATCGTCAGCAACAAGCCGATCACGGTTCGGATCCAGAGCCGTCCCAACCGCGCTTTCTTCTCTTTTAACTTTTGCTGCCGTCGATGGTGGCACTCATTCGACATGAATCGCACCATCGCCTGCGCCTTGGGTTGATCCATCCCGCGGGCGACCAGTTCTGCTTCGACCTCCTCGTTTGGACGGCCGGCTCGAATCGAACGAGCGGCCAGTTTGACGTCCAGCGGAGAAGCCGGGACGCTCGGAGAATCCGCTTCAAGCTCAAACTCCAGTTCCTGGGTTTCGATATCGGATGCGGTCGCGTGCAGGGTTTCGTCGGCAGACGGCCGCGCCGGCTTTGCCGAAGGAATTTTGTCCCCGGCCTCCGCCTTCGGCGCATCGGGGGCCGTTTCGCGTGCGCGCGACTTCGAGGCGGCTTTCGAACGGGCTGTATCGGCCCCCTCGGCCGAGGACGCCGGCTTCTGCAATTCGGCCTCGGCCGAAGTGCTGAGCGGAAGCCGCAGCAAAGCTCGACATTCGGGGCATTTTTCCAGTTTGCCGGCTAGTCCGTCCGGACGTCGGAACCGTTCGCCGCAAACCGGACATCGCACCTCAATCGCCATTGTTCACCGCCTTGAATGCCGGAAACGCAAAAATCGATTGGCCCCGGCATGCCTCGTCTCCGTCCTGCCGCGGGCCGATCCAAATCGCCGAAAACGCGGGGACTGTCCCAATTTTCGTGTCAGCGAAAATGGGACTGTCCCCTTTGACGTGGATTCGTACAGTCCCAATACGCTGCCATTATTATTCATAGCTTACGCTAAGTGAAGGGGAAGGGCGGCCGGGGGATTTGGGACGAACATATCAGCTTTGCCGATTGTCGGCATTCCGACAAGATGGGCGTCTCATCCGTTTAAGGCCCACGCGGCGAATCCACGCGGCCGGATGGTCTTGCTGTTTGGTCGAGGCTGGCTAAAATGAGTTCGCGAAGCGGCTGCAACGAGGATGGAACGACGCCGTCCCCGGCAAAGGAGGCAGTCCCATTATCGCTGACACGAAAATTGGGACAGTCCCCGAATCGCCGCCTTTGCCTCTTCTGCGGTTCCTTTATACATGGAAGGGTCATCAATCATGAGGATGCCGACCGTTGCCCGGGGCTGGCGCCCGCTTGCTGCGGCGCTGACATGTTTTGTTGTTGCCGGTTTATGCGGCTGCCCTGCGAGTTCTCAGAAGCCGGTCGAGCCGCCGAAGACGCCGGGCAAGGCCGCAAGCGCCGCCAAGCCGCAGCAGGCGTCGCCTCGGCCGCCGAAACCCAAGCGAGCCGAATCGCCGGCAACGGCCGAGCGCAAGCCCTCTGCGGCCGCAAAAGAGGAATCGGTCGAAACGGCCGAAGAGCAGGACAAGCCGCGCGATCTTGGGCCTCCGCTGGTCGATCGTCCCGAATCGCTGAAGCGTCTCGATCCGCGGCAGCCCGTTTGGTTCGACCCAGAGAACAATCAGGTTGTCGTGTTGGGCGAGGCGTGTCGGGCGGGTTATCCGTTGGAGTTCTTCGCCACCTACAGCAATCGTTCGTACGAGGCGGTGGTGGCGGTGAACGTCAAAACGTCGCTGATCCATGCGGGCCTTTTGATGGCCGGCGCCGTGCCGGGGCATCCCGCGCAATTCCAGCCGGATTTTGTTCCGCCCACGGGCACAGAGGTGGCTATCGAAGTCCGCTGGAAGGACTCGCACGGCAAGGTCCAGTCGGCTCCGGCCCAAGACTGGATTCGCAACATCAAGACCAAGAAGGCCCTAGACGCTTCCGTGAATTGGGTTTTCGCCGGCAGCAGTTTCATCGAGGACGAAGAGACGGGGCAGACGTACTATCAGGCCGACTCGGGCGACATGATCTGCGTGTTGAGTTTGCCTACGGCCATGCTCGACCTGCCGCTGCGCGGCTATGGGGCGATCGAGGCCCGGTCGTTCGAGGCGTTCGAGGAGCGTCTTCCGCCGCCTGAAACGCCCGTCACACTCATTCTGAAACCCGTTTTGCCCGACGCCGCGTCGGCCGACCGTCGGGCCGATGCGGAACAGAAGGCCGTAGCGTCGGCCGACGCGTGGCTGGCCTTGGCCGACGCCGGTCAATACGCCAAGAACTGGGAAACCGCCGCCGAATACTGGAAAGACGTGGCCGACCGCCGCGAGTTCATTCGCACCTTGAGCGGCGTGCGAAAAACGCTGGGCGAATTGAAGTCGCGCGAACTTGTTTCCAAACAGTATGCGACCAGCCTGCCCGGCGCGCCCGACGGTCAGTACGTCAGAATCGAGTACAAAAGCACTTTTGCGAACAAAAAGTCGG
>CAYMQL010000338.1:0-3946 GCA_964392255.1 uncultured Planctomycetaceae bacterium
GTTCGCAGCGATTGGGTCCAACGCTGCCACCGCTCGTCCTGTAATTGGTATAGGCCGAGCGTGGCATAGTACCAGTAATAAACGTTCGCCAGTCCTTCGCCGGGCAGCTCGCCGACGAGGAAATCGGCGGCCTCGCCGCACGCCGGATGCTCCCGGGCTAGGCCCAAAAACTGCCAGCAAACCAGCGCCTCGGCGGTCATCGTCCGCGTGACCTGTTCGCCCGGCCGATACGAGGCGTAGCCGCCATATTGGCCCGACGCAACGCTTTTCAGAAACCGAACGGCGCCTTGGCGGGTGTGTTCGGGCATGGCAATGCCCGCCAACTCGGCGCTCTTCAACGACATCAGTTGCCAGCCCAACTGACTGGTGTCGCCGGCGTCGCCGGGCCGATAGCGCCATCCGCCGCCGCACGGATCTTGAGCCGCGACCGTATAGCCGACGGCGCGAAGAACCGGCTCGCGCAGCCGCCGGTCGCGCGTCATGCCATAGGCCTCGCTCAGCGCGCAAGAGGCCATCGCATGGCAGTACATTCGCTCGTAGGCCGCCGCATGGCCGCCAAGGTTTCCGTCAACGGCTTGCACCGCCAGCAGATATTCCAGCCCGCGGCGAACGTCGTCCTGATACGGACCGTCGAGATGCGTGTGGCCGGCGGCCAAAAATGCCAACAAAGCCAGGCCGGTGATGCCGGTGTCGGCCCGATTGCCGGCGTTCTGCCGGTTTCGCCCCAGGGCATTGGTCTCCTTGCCGGCCTCGTGCATGCGTGGGTCCCAACGTCCGTCGCCGGCCTGATTGTCGGCCAGCCACCGCAAGGCGGCCTTCACCGCGGCCTCGGTCGCGGCCGTGCCCCCGTGGCTTTGCGCCACGCCCTCGCGGTCTGCGGCCACGCGAAGCCGATAGGCGTCGGGCACCGCCGCCCGGGCCGCGCCGCCGCCGTCGCAGACCGATGACGGCCCAGTCGCCCGAATCGCATGCATGTCGGAAGCTACCTGCCCGGCCGGCTCGATTCGCATTGGATTCGTCGACACGACATCGTCGCCCGACGACAGCGCCTCCGACAAGCTCTGTTTCGGCAAAGGCACGATCGGCTCGAGCAGTTCGGGATCGGCTTGAGCAAGAGTCCCCTCTCCCTCCGCGAGATTTGTATCAACCGCAGTCCCCTCTCCCTCCGGGAGAGGGCTAGGGTGAGGGCCGGTGGATTTTGGGATTTCGGGATTTTGGGATTTTGGAATTTCGGTCTTTTGTGATTTCGAAATCTCAATCTCTCCCCTCTCCCCTCTCCCCTCTCCCCTGCTTTCCGCCCTCACCCCCTGCCCCTCTCCCAAAGGGAGAGGGGAGCTGTTACCGACCGCCGCATCGCTCGGAAAAACCTCCCAGGGCTGTCCGTCCATCGCTGCCGGGTCTGCGGCCGATCCGCCGGGCTCGTCGGCATCCTCGAAAGGGCCGTCGCCCAGCGTGATTTGGATCGTTTGTTCTTGCAGACGCGGCGCGGGGGTCATGATTTCCAACGTCGCGGCATAGCCGGCCAGCAGCAGATGGGCCAAAAGCGACATCGCCATGCACTTGCGCAGCGGCTGCGACTGGCCCCAGCGCGTATAAAGCAAAATGGCCAGGCCAACAGTGAACATGGCCAACCCAAGCCACAACGCGGCCATCGCCGGTTCGATTTCGGCGAGAAAAAGCAGCAGGCGGTCAAATCGCAACACGCTCATCGTCGAATCGCCGAGCCGCGGCCGGTGGTCGCGTCTTCCTTGAGCATGACCGAACGAACCGTAATGCCCAGGTCGCGGATGCCCGCCCGCTTGCAGGCCGCCAACACCGAGGCGACGCTTTGAAACTCGCCCCGGGCGTCGCCGCGGACCAGCACCGTAAGCTGGTTGTACTGCCGCCGGACAGAAGCGAGGCGAGCGGTAAGCTCGTCGAGCGTTACCGCGGCGCTGTCGAGCATCACGGTCCCGTCGCGGAGCACGCTAATTTCCTTGCGGGCCGCCGCTGTACTCAGGCCGGCACGCTCGACCACCTCAGGCACGCGCAGACCAATCTTCCGCTCGTCGTCGATGAATCGTGTGCCCAGCATGAAAAAAATAATCAGCAGGAACATGACGTCGAGCATCGCCGTCAGATTCAGCGTCGGAGCGTCGTCGGAACGGGTCTTCAGCGGCATGGGGAGAAGGCGAGGGGCTGGGGGTTCGGGGCTGGGGGTTCGGGATTAGGGATTGGAAAAAATGGTTTTCGATAGCCGGGAGCTAACACTATAGCGCTAACTCGCAATCTAAAAGAAATTCACCACGGAGTCACGGAGGTCGCAGAGACAGACAAAAGGTGGAATACATGGCATTGGTATTTTTTTCGGTTGGAAGATCATCATTCGCACTTCGACACCAACGGATCGGTGGTTGCCGCAAATCAATTGCGGCACATGGCTTAAATCTCTGTGTCCTCCGTGTCTCCGTGGTGAACTTAGCGATGTAGTTCCGACAGCCAATTTACGCAGCGCAATTTTTTCGCGGCGCCTTCCGACTGGATAGCTCCTCGGCCGAAATCAAGTTGACGACCTCCTGGGCTTGTCTGTCGATTTCGATCACCAACCGATCGGCGCGGCTGGCGAAGAACACATACAAGACCGAGGCGGGAATGGCGACGCCCAGTCCGCCGGCCGTGTTCAACAGGGCCTTGGCAATGCCGCCGGCCAACAGTTCGGCCCGGCCCAGCGCGTCGGACGCGGCGATCACGTTGAACGTCTCGATCATGCCGAACACCGTGCCCATCAATCCCAGCAGCGGGCCGACGGTGGCCACGCCGTAAAAAACCCGCAGGTAGCGCCGCAACCCGTTGGTCGCGCGTTCGCCCGCGTCGATCACGCCCTGCTCGACCTCGACGCCGGGGCGCCCCCATTTGCGAACCGCGCCGGCAAACGCCTGGGCCACCGGGCTGCCGTTGGCTTCGCACAGTTCGAGCGCCTGCTGGCGATCGAGCTGGCCGTCGCGCAGTTGCTCGATGAACCGGCTTACAAATGGTTTCGGAATCACGCGCCTTCGGCGCAGACTAACCATACGCTCCAGCGTAAACGCCACGACCAGGAACGAACACAACAGGATCGCGTACATCGGCGGACCGGCGTCGTCGAGGATTTTTCGCAGGTCGGTCGTCGAAATCTGCGGGGCCGCGACCGCTTGCGCTTGATCCGTCGCATCGCCCGCTTCGGCCGCCGCGGCCTCTACCGGCGCGTCTTCCCCCCGGGCGTGGATCGCCCGAAGGCCCAAAAACACGCTTGCGGCAAGCGCCAACACGATCACCCGAAACAACAGCGTACGCTTCGACCGGTTCATCTCTGCACGGCTCCCTGGCAATATACGAACAAAGCGGCGAGACCTCGATCAACCGCAACATATTAACAGCAAACGACTTGCGGCCCGCGCAGCATTCCACAGTCAGCCGTCTGCCCGACGTTACATCCGGCAAACAACGCCCCTTCATCATCTTCGTATCGACCGGCTGCCCCGGGTGAGCGAATTCGGCCGAAAAGAGCGATCAGCGGCAGCGTAACAGTCGCCCCAATGCAAACCGACCGCTGATAGCTGACCGCTGAAAGCAGACCGCAGACCGCTACTGAACCGCTTTAAGCCGTTCGGCAGCCTGTCGGGCGACGGCGGCGTCGGGATACTTGCTCAGAATGCGTTGATACAGTTCGGCCGCGTCTTTCGGTCGGCCGAGCTGCTCGTGACACGCGGCGGCCTGAAGCAAGGCGCCCGCCTGCAAGGCCGGATACGCATAGAGGATGTCGACTTTCAGATACTCGCGCAGCGCGGCCTCGTAATTCTTCTGCTGAAAGAACGTCTCGCCGATTCGCCATTGGGCCGCGGCGGCGGTTTCGGTCGCCGCTCCGCCCGGCGCGCGGATCACGCGCTGATAGGCCGCTCGGGCCGCGTCGAAATCGCCCTGACCGGCA
>CAYMQL010000339.1:0-3943 GCA_964392255.1 uncultured Planctomycetaceae bacterium
CGTCCTGGGCCGGGTCCCAATGACCGATGCTGGCGGCGCCGCCCGGATGATGCCAGTCCTGCGCCTGCGAATAGTAGAAACCCAACTTGATGCCCTGTTTTTGGCACGCCTCGGCCAGCTCTTTCAACGGGTCGCGTTTGAAGGGCGTTGCATCATAGATGTTGTATGGGCTGGCCTTCGAGTGGAACAACGCAAAGCCGTCGTGATGCTTCGACGTGATGATGATGTACTTCATTCCCGCGTCTTTGGCAAGCTTGACCCACTGGTCGGCGTCGAACTTCACCGGGTTGAACTCGGCGGCAATCTTTTCGTAGTCGGCCACCGGAATCTTCATCGTGTTCATAATCCACTCGCCGGCGAAAAACGGCGTGGTCTTGCCCTTCCACACGCCGGCCGGAACGCTATAAAGCCCCCAGTGGATGAACATGCCGAACCGCGCGTCGCGCCACCACGCCATGCGCTGGTCGCGCTGTTCGGGGGTTTCGGCCGCACTCGCGCCGCTATCTTGTGCCTTCGACGCAGGAGCTAGCATTGCGCCGACGACCAAAGCGATCAAAACATGGCGAAAACGATTGGTTGCGAACATGTTTTAGATTCCTTTCGCAAGGGGTGAATTGTTCAGGTCGCGTTGAAGGCGTTCAGTAACAGATTTTGGCTTCTTGGGTAGGGTGCGTGCTTGCACGCACCTTGATCATGCCTCGTTATGCGCAAATGGTTCGCGTGATTTCGCGTGCGTGCAAGCACGCACCCTACGATTTTGCTACGATTTTGCGAACTTAATCCCGCACTGGCTTTAACGTAATCGATTGCAGGTTCAGCGTCGAGTTGTCGGGCCCGCCGGCCATCTTGATCGAAAGCGCGTATCGGCCGGCCTTGGGCAATTCGATCTCGCCCACCTTCAGGCCGTCGCGAGGAAGCTTCGGGCCGGTCACTTCGACCGTGCCCGATAGCGTCTGCCCTGCGGCTGACGCCTCGAACTTGCTGCCGTCCTTGCCCGCGTCGCAAAGGTAAGTGGCTCGAACCTCGAACTTGCCCGGCCGGTCGATTGCGAACTCCCATCGGACGGCGTCGTCCCACTTCGGCCGCAAGCGAATCTGCCCGCGGCTGCCGACCAATTCCAGTTTGGCATGTTTCCCGTCAACCGCGGCCTCGAAAACGCTCAGCAGCACCGATCCGTCTTTATCCTGGCCGGGCGGCAGTTGAGTTACGTCCGGCTCGCCTTCGATTTCCAACACCACCACAGTATCGACCGCATCGGGGGCCTCGGCCGGCGTCTGAATCGCCACGCCGCCGTCCTTGGCCTGCACAGGCAGCTCGGCCCGCTTCGGATCGGCCAGCAAATAGGCCTTGGTCGCGCGATTTTTCAGTCCCGGCACGAACAGTTCGCCCTGCGGCCAATCGAAGACGTGCAAATAGAGCTTGCCGGGCTTCTGCGTGCAGCGTCCCCAGGGCAGCCGTTTGAACGCGCTGGCCGTGGTGCCGTAAATCGACTCGCCATTGAGCTTCATCCACTCCCCGATTGCCCGCAGCCGCTCGACGTTCGGCTCGGGAATGACGCCTTCGGCCGTCGGCCCGACGTTCAGCAGATAATTGCCGCCTTTGCTGGCGATGTCGGCCAGATTGCGGATCAGCGTTTCCGTCGACTTCCAATTTTGGTCGTGCTTGGCATAACCCCAGTTCCCGTTCATCGTCATGCAGGTTTCCCAGTCGCGGCCGTCGGGATAGCCGGTCGGTGGAATAAACTGTTCCGGAGTTAGAGTGTCGCCATGATATTTATACCCCAGCCGGTTGTTGACGATGATGTCCGGCTGAAGCTTTTGCAGCGGCAACAGCAGGTCGGCCCGCTCTTTCGTCATGTCAATGGCCGAATCCCACCAGAGCACCGCGATCGGACCGTAGTTGGTCAATATTTCGCGGACCTGCGGGACGGCCACGTTGCGGATGTATTCGGTCATGTCGCCGTCTTGGGCCGGGTCCCAATGGCCGTTCTTCGCAGCGCCGCCCGGATGATGCCAGTCCTGGGCCTGAGAATAATAAAACCCCAGCTTGATGCCGTGCTTCCGACATGCTTCGGCCAGGTCCTTCATCGGGTCGCGGCCGTAGGGCGTCGCGTCGACGATGTTGAACGGGCTGGCCTTCGTCTCGAACATCGCAAAACCGTCGTGATGCTTCGACGTAATGACGATGTACTTCATGCCGGCGTCCTTGGCCAGTTGCACCCAAGCGTCGGCGTCGAACTTCGTGGGGTTGAACTGCTCGGCCAGCTTCGCATATTCCGCCACGGGGATCCGCTGCCGCTGCATGATCCACTCGCCGCCGGCATTGGGGTTTCCCTTCCACTCGCCGGCCGGCACGGCGTACAGCCCCCAGTGGATGAACATGCCGAACCGTGCGTCGCGCCACCAGGCCATCCGCCGGTCGCGCTGCTCCTTGGTTTCCTGGGGATCGTCGTTGGGCTCCGCCGCTGCTGAAAACTGCGTCGAAACCAACATGCTGAGGACCAAAACCCCTAGCAAACTGCCGCGGAAGGATTTTCTGACGCTCATGTTGCTCTCCTCTTTTCGGTTGGGGATTGCCGGAAACGCTAAACGCCCAAGGCCCGAGACGACGGCTCTCTGCTGCTCCTCGCGTTTTGCACGAGGCAGTTCGCCGCATTCGTACACTGTTGCGGGAAAATTTGGTAGGGTGCGTGGTAGGGATTCAGAGCTTTCCGCAACAGACAGGCATTATCGGCTGCCTAGCGCCGCGTTGCAAGCAACTCAACCACTCCGTAGGACTGTGCTTTTGCCCCCGATCGAGTGTAAGTCGCTACCTGTGGGTGGCCTGTTCGATGGCATTTCGTTGACACTGCCTGTTATGCTGGGTAAAATCGGCGGTAGGTGCGTTTTCTGGCAGTCCCGCTAATTTCACCGATGGCCGTGCGGAACGGGCCGTCGCTTAACCGGACAGAGACTTCAACGATCGGGGCTATCTGCCGCCAACGCCGCAGAGGGAAGCCGATGGCATCGCCAAGGAGTATGTGATTCATGGCTCGCGAAAACCAAGGTCTTCAAATCGCCCTGATTATTTTCGTCATGCTCGCCATCATGCTGGGCGTCATGACCTATCTGTTCTTCCGATGGTACGAAGACGCCAACGCCCGGGCCGCGTCCAATCTGGCCGAACGCGACAAGCAAACCCGGCTGGCCGCCAAGAACGAGGAAGACGTCAATCAGTTGAAGCGGATGATTTTCGGCGTGGCCAACGCCGAGAAGGTCGACGCGATCGCCAACACCGTTTTTACCGAAGACATGAAGCTGCACGGCACGGGATTTCCCGAAGAGGCCCGCTTCTATCGCCCGCTGCTTGAAAAAATGCACCAGGCCCTGATCGAAAAGAACGCGGCCCTGGCCGAAGCCAACGATCGGATCGCGAAACTCGAAGACGACTTCAAGGTCCGCGAGGCGAACAAGCAGCCGCAGATCGACGAATTCAAACAAGCCGCCGATGCCGCCGGCAAGGACCTCGACAGCGAGCGGTCGAAGTTCAAGGCCGATCTGGCCCGCACCACCGACCAACAGGCCAAACTCCGCGCCGACCTGGAAAACGCCCGAAAAGAGTCGGCGGCCAACATCGCCAAGGCCGATCAAAAGGTCCAAGACGTTGCGGCTCAAAACCAAAAAATCCTTCGCACCAACAAAGTGCTGGCCGAACGGATCGAGACGGCGACCGCACAAAAATTTGAAGTCGCCGCCGGTCAGGTTTCTTGGGTCAACCAACGGGCCGGCATGGTCTGGATCGACCTGGGCAAGGCCGACGACCTGATTCGACAAATCACCTTCGGCGTCTACCCGGCCAACATTGCCGACTTCAGCGCGACCGGACGGAAGGCCGGCATCGAAGTCACGCGCATTCTGGGCGACCATCTGGCCGAGTGCCGGGTGTTGGACGACAACCCCGCCGA
>CAYMQL010000340.1:0-1021 GCA_964392255.1 uncultured Planctomycetaceae bacterium
AAACCGCATTTATACGTGCGGAGCAGCGTTTTCCCACCCCGCACCCCCCTGTCGCAAGACGGGCAAAAAGCTAGACTGGAGATGATGAGCCGGGCGGGAATCGGCGACGTCGGCGGGTTTGCATTTGTGCCGCCGACGAAAAATGGTTAGAATCAGTCAACCCTACGAAGGAGTCGATTAGGTGCAGATGAATATCTCCATACGGCACGGGCACGTCACCGAGGCGACCCAGGCCGTGATCCGGGAAAAACTGGACAAACTCACCCGCCTCTACGACCGCATCAGCGCTATCGAAGTCACCGTTGACTTGGAGCATCGCGACTCGCCCGCGGTCGATCTGAAAGTGTCCGCCAAGAAGCACGATTTCGCGGCGGCGGCTCAGGCGGAAAATCTGTTGGCCGCGTTGGATGCGGCGGTCGACAAGATGGAGCAACAAATTCGCAAGCACAAGGAAAAAGTTCAAGACCGTCACCGCAGCGCCGGCCACCGGGAACCGGAATAGAGGGCATGCCGCCGCTTGCGCGGCGCCGCTTTGTTCCCCCGGGCGCTGACGTTCGCGCCGATTTATAGAAAGGGAGAAACGCTGATATGAAGTTTGCCGACTTTATTTGCCAGGGCGCCGTCCTCGCGCAGTTGAAAGCCAGCGACAAGGAAGGCGCCATTCGGGAAATGGTCGCGGCGTTGGCCCAGGCGGGCCAAGTCGAAGCCGATGAGTCTGAGAGCATTATCAAGGCGATTCTGAAGCGGGAAGAACTGGGCAGCACCGGCATTGGCCGCGGCGTTGCCGTGCCCCACACCAAACATCCAAGCGTCGAGCGGTTGGTCGGCGCCGTGGCCGTTAGCGGCCTTGGCGTCGATTTCGCCAGCCTCGATGGCGAAGTGGTCCACTTGTTCTTCCTCTTGGTCTCGCCGCCCGATCGGCCGGGCGACCACTTGCGGGCGCTGGAAAATATTTCGCGGCAGCTTCGCGACGATACATTTTGCCGTTTTCTCAAGCAAGCCAAGACCGCCGAGGATATCC
>CAYMQL010000340.1:1031-3936 GCA_964392255.1 uncultured Planctomycetaceae bacterium
TTGAACGAAGCCGACAACAACCAGTTCGGATCGTGACATGACCATGCCGGAGAGCAAAGTCGTCCGCACGGTGATCGTCACCGATCCGGTGGGCGTGCATGCCCGTACCGCCGTGGCCATCGCCGAAACCGTGCGCCGGGGACAATCGCAGGTGACGTTGGTCAAAGACGGACGACCGGTCGCCGGCACCGACGTGCTGCAAATCCTTACGATGGTTGCGCACCAGGGCGACTCGATCACGCTCGAAGCCGTCGGCCCGGACGCCGAGGCCGTTCTCGCCGCGCTCGAGCCGCTGTTTGCCGGACGGTTCGGCGCCGAAGACCAAAAAACCACCTAATTTGCTGATGCAGAACCTTCAAGGGATTGCCGTTTCGCCGGGCGTGGTCATCGGCGAGGCGCTGGTGATGGACAACGAGGGATTTCGGATCCCTCGGCGTTTCGTGGCACGCGACGCGGTTGTCGACGAGATGGAGCGTCTCGACAAGGCCATCGCCGCCGCCGCCGCTGAAATCGCCCACCACCGCGAAACCGTCGCCGCCGAATTGGGCGAAAAATACGGCACGATCTTCGAGGCCCATCTGCAAATGCTCCAAGACTCGCGGCTACGCAGCGAGTTGGAGGAGATGATCCGCCAGCGGCACTACTCGCCCGAGTATGCCGTCAGTCGCACCTTGCGGCGCTACGCCCAAGTGTTCCAGCGGCTGGAAAGTTCCTATCTGGCCGAGCGGGCCAGCGACATTTTCGACATCGAAAAACGCCTGCTGCGCCATCTGTTGGGCCGCCGTCGCGAAGGCATCGCCCATCTGACTTCGCCCGTGCTGGTGCTGGCCCACAACCTGACGCCGAGCGAAACCGCAAACCTCGACCGCCGCTTCGTGCGCGGATTCGTCACCGAGATCGGCGGCCCGGGCAGCCACACCGCGATCGTCGCCGAAGCGCTCGAGATTCCGGCCGTCGTGGGCACCGGCCCTTTTTTGACCGAAGTCTCCGGCGGCGACCTGGTGATTATCGACGGCGACAAAGGGCTGGTCATCCTTCAGCCGGACGAAGAAACGCTCGCCCGATATCGCCACGAAGCCGAAGAAATTCGCACGCTGGCGGCCCGACTCGAGCCGCTGCGCGATTTGCCCGCCGAAACCCGCGACGGCGTTCGCGTGCAATTGCTGGGCAACATCGAGTTTCCGTACGAGGTCGATCATTGCCTCGACCGCGGGGCCGACGGCGTGGGCCTGTATCGCACCGAATTCCTGTACCTCGGGGCCGAAATCGAGCCGACCGAAGAGGTGCATTACCAGGCCTACATGCGCGTGGTCCAGGCTATGGGCGATAAGCCGGTGGTGATCCGCACGTTCGACCTCGGCGCCGACAAAATGCCGAACATGCCCCACCCGGACGACGAGCGCAACCCCTGCCTGGGACTGCGCAGCATCCGGCTGGCCCTGCGCAACCTGCCGATCTTTCGCACGCAGTTGCGCGCGGTGCTGCGCGCCAGCGTGTTGGGCAACATCCAGATCATGTTTCCGCTGGTTTCCACCCTGCTCGAGCTGCGCCAGGCGAAAATGGTGCTGGCCGACGTGATGGAAGATTTGCAGGAGCACGGCCTGCCGTTCAATCGCGACGTGCCGGTGGGCATGATGGTCGAAACGCCAGCGGCGGTGATGATGCTCGATCATTTTCTCGACGAGGTCGACTTCGTGAGCATCGGCACCATCGACCTCATCCAATACACGCTTGCGGTCGATCGGAGCAATAAGGACGTCGTGGCCCTGTACAATCCGGCCGATCCGGCCGTGTTGAAGTTGATTTCACTGGCCATCAAGGCGGCGGGGCGGAAAGACGTTCCGATCAGCATGTGCGGCCAGATGAGCGGCAGCCCCCTGTACACGATGCTGTTGTTGGGCATGGGCCTGCGGCGCTTCAGCGCCACGCCCAGCGCGATTCCCGAAGTCAAAAATATCTGCCGCAAAGTGACCATTCCCGAATGCGAGGCGGTCGCGGCGCGGGTGATGGCGATGGAAAACGCTCGTGACGTCAAGAGCTATCTCAAGGAGGAGGTCAAAAAACGCGTTGAGGAAATTTCCGAGTAACTAACCCTAAGGTTCCCCGCCGGCAACGGCAGCAGCGGGGAAAATCGAACACATGGTTCGATTACGAGTACGCATTCGTTTTTCGAAGCAGGGAGACCTGCGGATGTTGGGGCACCGCGACCTGATGCGGTGCATGGAGCGCTTGTTTCGCCGCGCCGGGCTGAGGTTGAGTCTCAGCGAAGGGTTTCATCCTAAGCCGCGGATGACGTTCCCCTCGGCCCTGGCGGTCGGGATCGAAGGAGTCGATGAAGTGATGGAAGTCGAGTTGGCCGAAAACTGCACCGGCGAAGAGTTGCGGAGCCGCTTGGCGTCGCAAACGCCGCCGGGACTCGCGCTGCACGCGATCGACGTCCTTCCCGAAGGCGCCAAAAAGGCCCAAGTCCAAAGCGTTTCCTACGAGGTTCCGATTCCGGCTTCTTGCCGCGCTTCGCTGCAAGAGCGGATCGGCCGCCTGCTGGCCGCCGCGTCGTGGCCGATCGAGCGCGCCCGCGGGCGCGCCGCGATCGACTTGCGCCCGCTCCTGCTGGAGTTGGCGCTCGGCGACGGCTCGCTTTCCATGCGGTTGCGCGTGGAGCAGCGCGGAAGCGTCGGCCCGCGCGAGGTGCTTGGCGCCCTCGGCCTGCCCAACCTCGAAGATCAAGGCGTCCGGCTGCGGCGCACCGCCGTGGAGGTCTGCGCATGATCCGCCGCCCGAAACAACCGATGCGTATTGGTCGGTATTGCCGAACAAGAAAGCTGCAACATGAAACAGGAAATGTTGATCAACGTCGCCCAACCGGAGGAGTGCCGGATTGCGATCGTTGAAGACGGGGCCCTCG
>CAYMQL010000341.1:0-3914 GCA_964392255.1 uncultured Planctomycetaceae bacterium
GCAGGAGAACCTGTGGGGCGTTAAGTTCTCGACCATGTTCCACATGGCCGGCGATCGGCAGCGGGCCGAAGCGGCCTCGTTGGAAAAACTGCTGGCCCGGCCCGACCCCATTCTGCTTGCGGTGGCCGTCATGTGGTACAAGCAGAATGGAATGCTGCCCGAGGCCATCGCCGCAAACCGCCGGCTCATTGAATTGGCGCCCGACGCGGATCTCTATCGCGAGTTGTCGCGGCTTTATTACGAGTCGGGCCGCGACAAGCAGGGCGAAGCGGCGGAAGCAAAGGCCGAAGAGATGGAGCAGAAGGCGGAAGGCGGAGGGCGGAAGGATGAAGGATGAAGGGCGGCATCCGAATGCAATCACTCTCCACTCTCCACTCTCCACTCTCCACTTTGGTTTCCACTCCGCATCGTTCCGCGGCGTGCTGATCGGCGTTCTGTGTGCGATCTTCTGCTGGCTGCTCGGCGGCACGCCGCTTTTGCGCGGCTTGGACCGCCGCGAGTCGGACGGCTGTTTCGCCCATCGCGGTCCTCGGTCGAGCGCGGCCAAGGTGATCGTTGTCGCGTTGGACGAAGCTTCGCTCGAAGCGATCGACAAGCCGCTCCTTTTTTTCAGTCCCGAGTTGGCCAAGGTCGTTTCCTACATGCACAGGCAGGGCGCGGCCGCCATCGGCCTGGATATCCTCGTGCCGTCGCGCGAAACGACGATCGAGTATCTGCTGCCCGGCGGGGCCGGCGACGCCGGCGCGCTGGGCGAGGCGGTCGGCCGCGCCGGCAACGTCGTCCTGCCCGAGTGGCTCGCGCTGGGCCAAGGGCCGCTGTTTGAATGGGCGGTCCCCTCCGCACGTCCCTGGGCCGATCTGGGATTCGCCGATTTCACGGTCGACGCCGATTCGCGCATCCGCCGCCAAGAGTTGCGGCGTTTTACAGAAGACGGCGTTCACGCCTGCCTGGCGCTGGCCCTGCTGGCGAAGGCCCGCGGCATGTCGCAAGAGCAGCTTTCGGCCGAAGAGCTTTCGTTGGACGGGCGCGTAGTTCCGTTGGACTCGGAGGGCTGTCTGACGATCAACTACGTCGGCCCGCCGGGCAGCATCCGCAGGGTCTCGTTCCGCGACGTTCTGGCGGCCGCTAATGCATCTTCCGAACAGAAGCAATCGCCTGCTTGGGCGGCGGATTTTCGTGATGCGATCGTTTTGATCGGATCGACGGTCGGCAGCTTTCAGGACTGCTTCCTGACGCCGTACACCGAGCAAACCTTCTGGCAGTCGATGCGGTCCGACGCCGGGCCGTGGGAACTGCAAATGCCGGGCGTCGAAATCCACGCCAACACGCTGGCTACGCTGTTGGACCAGGCGTATATCACGACGCCGTGGTTTTTGTCGTCGCCGCTCGTGCTGCTTTTTGTCGGCGGGTTGATGGGGGCAGTGCTGGCCCGGTGCAGTTTGGAACTCGGCGCGATTGTGGCGCTGACCCACCATCTGGCCTGGCGCGGGCTGGCCGTCGGGGCGTTTTGCTGGGCCGGTTGGCGGGTTGAAATCGCGCCGATGCTGCTGCTCGGCGTGCTTTTGTACGGCACGATCTTCGCCATTCGCTGGCGGTGGATTCGCCGCATGATGGGCATGGTCAAATCGGAGACCGTGGCCAGGGCGCTGGAAGCCGGCGGGGCAAAATTGGACCTCCGCGGCCAACAACGCGAGATTACCGTGCTGTTCTGCGACATCCGCGACTTTACGCCGTTCGCCGAGCGGCACGCGCCGCAGGAGGTCGTCCGGCTGTTGAACGCCTTTTTCGCCGCGGCCGTGCCGGCCATCGAGGCCGAGGGCGGCACGGTGAACCAGTACATCGGCGACGCGATTTTGGCGCTGTTCGGCGCGCCGCAGGCGCAGCCCGACCACGCCCGGCGAGCGGTTCGCGCCGCGGCCGAGGTCGTCCGCCGCGTCCATGCGCTGACCGACCGTTGGAAAGAGTTGGGGGCAGCGCAGTTTCGCGTCGGCGTCGGCATCCACACGGGACCCGCGGTGGTCGGCACGGTCGGCAGCCCTCGCCGGCTCGATTACACCGCCATCGGCGACACGGTGAACACCGCCGCGCGGATCGAGTCGGCCAACAAAGAGCTTCAAACCGAAGTGCTTATCAGCGAGTCAACATTCCGAGCGCTGCCCGACGAAGAGCGTCAACAAATCGCCGCCCTCGGCCCGCCGAAAACTCTGACGCTGAAGGGCAAACAAGCGCCGCTGCCGGTTTACTCGACCACCTTGAACACCTGATCGTGCTGGCGGGCGTGCTCTTTCACCCGCATTCCGATGCATTGACCGACGGCGGCTTCTTCGACCGACTGGCCGTCGATCTGCATCGAGTCGATCTTCTGCATGAAGTCGCTCGTGTGGCCTTTTACGTGGATCGTGTCGCCCACGCGGAGCGTATCGTGCGTGATCTCGATAGCCGCCACGCCGATCTTGCTGAAATAGTGGGTGACTTTGCCGAGTTCTGCTTCCGCCATGACAACGTCCTCCCCAAGATTAGAGAAAATCGGAAACACCACGAACACGCGGAGAATACGGAGGAAAAACGGAAGAGGGAACCACAGATCAACACGGACGGACACAGATCATGTCTCTTTCTATCCGTGTTTATCCGTGTTTATCTGTGGTTCTTCATGTCTCCGTGGTGAACTGCTTTTAGATTGCGAGTAAGCGCTGTAGCGTTAGCTGCCGGCTATCGTTGAAGCGACTTTGCTTATCCGACAGCCAACGAGCGGGAGTGAAAATCCGGCATTAGAACCGGAACTCGGTCCCTACATTCACACCCTGCGCCCAGAACGAAGAGGCGTAGCCCGGGAACACGGGGAACGGATATCCGCCGGTCGCCGGCGGGAAGTTCCGCTCGTCAAGATTCAAGTCGATCTGATCGCCGGCCCGCCACACCGATCCCCAGTAAAGGATGTTGTATCCGACGAAGGCTCGCCAGTGCGGCGTGACTTGATAGCCGAGGTCCAAGCCCAACTGCGGAATCATGGTGAACACGTCGCGCTGATAGACGCCGACGTTGTTAGGACCGGCCAGAATGCCCGTGTTGTAGGTCTCCGAACCCTGGCCTGTGGCGCGGACGATCGTCTGGCCGTCGATGTTCACCTGCTGGCGAGTGCCGCCGATGGCGATCTTGGCCAGAACTTCCAGCGACCAACGACCGCGATAGATTTGCGTTCGCAGCCCAAGTTCGCTGCCGTAAAAATCGTTGCGGGCGCGGAAAGAATCGCGTATGTCGTACCACGTCTCGGGAACCGGCCCGACTTTATCGACGTAGTGCAGGTTTTCGGTGATCCCGACCTCGTCGCTGAGGCTGTAGTAGCGGAAGCCAGCCAACAGGTCCGTACGGCAGCAGAAAAGCATCGGTGCGCCGCAGGCGTCACCGCCCACCCCGCCGCAACTGCCGCAACCGCCGCCGCAAGAATCGCCGCACTCGTCGCAGCACGAATCGCACGAGCACAAATTGAAGGTCCCCAACACGCCGACCGACTGGAAATAGTCCTTTGCAACGACGGCCGCGGCGCCGTCGATGGCCACCTCGTCGTCCTCGAATGCCACCAATTGGCTCGCCGGACCGGTTGGCAGGTCGTACTGGTTCGGCATCAGGTTATAGAACGGCCGGGCAAGAATCGTACTGCCATCGGAGTATTGGCCGAAGTTGCTCGTGCGTTCGCCCAGATTCAGATAGTCGAACTCGACGCCCCAAATATGACAGGGTCCCAGCCACATGCCCAAGGTGGTGCGGAATCCGTTCCGCCCGCTGTCGTTGACCGTGTCGCCGCCGTACAAAACCGTAGCGTCGGGCAGTACGCCGGCGGCGCTGCGGTCGGTGCCCTGGGGGCTGGTCGTCACCAACGGCGGCAAGGTCATGCCGCTGGTAGACCAAATCAG
>CAYMQL010000342.1:0-3907 GCA_964392255.1 uncultured Planctomycetaceae bacterium
AATGCAGCACCACCCGATCCGTGTAAACGTCGAGCCATCCATACCCGCCATGAGGGCAACCCCGAGCTGCGCTACCTTGCAAGCGGCATGGCGGTGACGGATATTGGCCTGGCGGTGAACGATCGCCGGAAGAATGCCAGCGGCGAGTGGGTCGACGAGGTGACGTTCGTCGACGTGACGCTTTGGGGGCGGACTGCGGAAGTGGCGGGCGAGTATCTGACCAAAGGCGCGCCGGTGTTCATCGAAGGGCGATTGAAGCTCGATAGCTGGGAAACGCAAGACGGCCAGAAGCGGTCGAAGCTGAAGGTGGTTTGCGAAAAGATGCAAATGGTCGGCAGCCGAGGCCCCGGCGGCGGCGAAGGGGGCGGACCGCGGCCTGCCGCCCGGCAATCGGGCCAAAATTCCGCCTACAGTCAGCCCGCCCCGCCCGATGACGTCATGGACGCCCCGCCGCCCGATTCCGGCGGCGACCCGGATATTCCGTTCTAACGCCGCGACGCGGCGGAGATAACCGTTTAGCGGCCGACGGCACGTCGGCCAAGAGCAGATCCCTACGGGAAAGTAAACCTAATCATGGCCACAGCGAATTCCACGAAGAAACGATCCGTTCCGCACCGATCCAAGCGGCTGCCCAAGGGCCCGCACGGCGTCGAGCTTCTGCTCGTCCAGCCGATTGAGCATCTCGGCAAGCAAGGCGACGTCGTTCAGGTGCGGCCTGGTTATGCAAAGAACTATCTGCTGCCGCAAGGGCTGGCCACGCTGGCCACCGATCACCACAAGCGCATGGTCGAAAAGCACCGCGCCGAGTTGGCGGCGATCGAAAAAGCCCGGCTCGCCGGCTTGCAGACGCTGGCCGCCGATTTGGCGAAGCAAAGCATCACGATCGAGGCCAACGCCAATGACGAAGGGCATCTGTACGGCTCGGTCGGCGCGCCCGAAGTGGCCAACGCCCTGAAACGCAACAATTTCCACATCGCCGCCGATCAGATTCGCTTGAAGGGCCCCTTGAAGGAGCTCGGCCTCTACACGATCGCAATTCATCTAGGCGGCGAGATCGAGGCCGAAGTGAAGGTCTGGGTCGTTCCGTCGGTCGGCGAAGAGGGCACGGCCGAAAGCGGCCAAAAATCGTAGGACATGCTCCACGTCGTCCTGCACCAGCCGGAAATCCCCGAAAACGCCGGCAACGTGGGCCGGACCTGCGTGGCCCTGGGCGCCAAGCTCTGGCTGGTTCGGCCGTTGGGATTCCGACTGGACGACCGCCATTTGCGCCGCGCGGGGCTCGACTACTGGCAGCATCTCGATTATGAGGCGGTCGACGACTGGGCGGCGCTTGCAGCCCGATTGCCCGACCGACGTCCCTGGTTGTTCACCAAGCGCGCCCCGACCGTCTACACGCAGGCGGCCTTTTCAAACGGCGACGTATTGGTTTTCGGAAGCGAATCGCAAGGGCTGCCCCCCAGTCTTCTCGACGCGCATTGCGAACGCTGCCTGCGCATTCCCATGGCGCCCGAGGCACGCAGCCTGAATCTGGCCGTCAGCGTCGCGGTGGCCGCCTTCGAGGCCGTGCGGCAACTGGCCGCTAATTCACCCCTTCGATGACCGGCTTTTCGGCCGGCGGCTCTTGCTTGGGCGGCGGACTTTCCGGATCGGCCGGCGCCGGCGGAGGCGGAGCGCCCGCATACACGCTCGAATAGAGCGGCAAATGCCGGTAGTAGACCTCGAGCATGTAGATCGAAAGACACGTCACGTAAAGCCGGCCGCCGAACGACGCCCATTGGTCCGGCTCGGGCTTGTCGGGGTCCCAACTGCCCGACTCGCGCCCGTGCAGAACCTGATGCTGCGGCAGCGCCTGGCGCATGACGGCGTTCCACCGTTTCCAGTAGTCGCCCTCGATGTGGTGCGCAGCCTGCGTAGCATAGTACCAATAATAGGCGTCGCGGTTGCCGTCGCGGAAATCGATCAGGTTCTCGCGCGAGGTGAGCCAGGCCATCCCGGCCACCAGCCGCGGGTCGTTGCGTTTCCAGCCCAGATACTCGCGCATCAACAGGGCCTCGGCCGTCATCGAGCGGCGCACCTCGCCCCCGCGCTGATAGGGATAGCGTGCGCCTTCGTATTGGGCGACGCTATCGAGAAAATGCCCAACCTTGTACAAACTGTCGGGCGCAACGGACAAACCCGCCATGCGAGCGCTTTGCAACCCCATCACCACCCAGCCGGTGACCGACACGTCGCTGGGCACTTCGTTCGGATAGTATCGCCAGCCGCCGTCGGCCCCCTGACACCGCAAACAGTAATTCACGCCGCGTTGGGCCGGCGATTTGTAGAGCGTGTCCTGGGTCATGCCGAACAATTCGCAAATGGCGATCAGGCATTGCCCTTGTGTGTAAAAACGATGATTGGCGAGGCCGCTCGGGAGGAAACAACCGTCGGCGTCCTGTTGCCGAAGCAGCCACCGCCAGCCGCGGGCGACGTTGCTCTTGAACTCGCCCTGCTGATGCGTGTTGCCGGCCCCTTGAAAGGCGATAAGGGCCATCGCCGTGGCCGACGCCTGATTGTCGAGATCGCGCTGCACGCCGCCGCTGAAAGGCGCCGCTAAACTCCACGAGCCGTCGCGCTGCTGATTGCGGGCCAGCCACGCCAGCCCGCGCCGGACCGCTCCCTCGGTAATTTCCGAGCCGCCGTAACGGCTGATCAGACCCTGTTTGAGCGAGCTGCCCTCTTGCCGGCCGCTTAGGGCCAGCCCAAACTCCGGCGCCCGAAGATCGCTTACGGCCGTCATGCCTTCGGGTCGAATGTCGGCAATGCGGCTTGGCGCGGCCAGCGGGTCTTCGACCGGCGGCAAGTCGTCGGGCGTGATCGCCAGTTCGTCGGCGGTCGTTTTGACGTCGGGCAAGCCCGGCGCGTCGAACAACAACTGGTCGCCCTGCTTCTCGGCAAAAACCGTCTCGGCGTTCAATTCGATCGGCTTGCGCGGCAGATTGACGTAGACGATCATGCCCATGACGATCATCAGCAGCAGGTGGAACACCATGCTGGCCAGCCAAGCCGGCGAGCTTCGCAGAACGACCTCGGCGGCGTCGCTCAGCTCCGATTCCTCGGCCGCTTCGGTCGAATCGGCCTCGGTTTGCGAGTCGAGCCGTTGCTGCGGCGGAGGCGCGGGTTGGTGGGACGCGGCAGGCGTGCCCCCCTCGTGGGACATGGGCAACGCGGTTGCATTCGGCGCGTTCGGCGAGGGCCGAACCTGCGGCGGAGGCTGGATCGGACGACCTTCAGGCTCCTGAAAGGGTTCCGGCGCAGCCATCCACGCTACTCCTCGAAGAATTGTAACGAAATTGGTTCACGGGCAGGGCACTGGCTCATTTTTCGCCCTTTCAAGGGCAAAAAATGTGCCTGTCCCCTTCGTCGCCTAAACGAGTTTACCAGATTCCAGGAATCCGCGACAAGAAATCGTGGAATCCCTGCTCCAGAAGGGGTAAGAGCCGAAGTTCCGCCGATCCGGAAATAACTGGCCCGCCCCATCGACAAGGGCCGACGTTATGTTAGAATCAGCCATACGTTGACGCAAACGCATTTTGTGCGTTGACGTCCAAAAATGACGCGGGGTGGAGCAGTCCGGTAGCTCGCGAGGCTCATAACCTCGAGGTCCTGGGTTCAAATCCCAGCCCCGCCACTTCGAGGGGTAGCATGGAATCGCTACCACTCGCAAACCCCGGAAAAACCGGGGTTTTTTCATGCGCGGGCCCGACCGCTTGCGGCTCGTTGCGCCTTCTCGCGTGCGCTTGCTTGCGCCGCTTTTTGCGCCGTTTTTTGTGCTGACGCCGAGGGACTGTCCCAATTTTCGTGTCAGCGAAAATGGGACTGTCCCCTGGACGCCGCTTTGCTCCCATAGAAAAACAACAGACCGGCG
>CAYMQL010000343.1:0-3901 GCA_964392255.1 uncultured Planctomycetaceae bacterium
CAAAGGTAACCGAGCGGCTCAGCCCGAAGGGGCTGCCCACGGCCAGAACGAAATCGCCGATCTCGATCCGATCGCTGTCGCCCACCGGCACGGCCACCAAATCGGGCGCCGCAACCGCCAGCACGGCCACGTCGGTCGCCGCATGTTCCAAAACCTTCGTCGGACGAATGCGGCAGCCGTCGGCCAGATCGATGCGGATCGACGCCGGCGCGGCGTCGCGGATCACATGCCGGTTGGTTAGCACATAGTGCTTGCCCTTCCACTCGATAATCACGCCGGAACCGGCCTCTTCGACGCGGCGGCCGCGATGCCCAGCCTGGGGCGGAACGTCGGCCTCGACATGCACGACCGCCGGGCCAACCAGCTTGGCCACGATTTTGACCACCGTCGATTGCGATTCGAGAATGGCGGCCTGCCGCTTCAATTCCCGTTGTAGCTCGGCGCGCTGCTCGGGCCTGGTCGCCGCGGGCCGCTCGAGCGCCGCCGGCAATGCGGGCGTGTCGGCCGTTTGAGCCGCGGCAGCCGCCGTCAGCAGCGACAAGATACACGCTGTGCAAAGGCGGAGGGCGGAATCAGAAAGTGGGCAGTGGGCAGTGGACAGTGGGCAGTGGGCAGTGGACAGTGCCGGACGTTCAGTTGGCGGCAGCAAGGCGAAGCAATTTCCGCCTTCCGCCTTGCTTCTCGATGGGTCGCGACCGGACATAGAGCGCCTCATGCCCGAAGTGTAGCTGCCCGGTCGTGCCGAATCAAGCGTCACGAAACGTCCAGCTCGATGTCGTTGATCGACAGGTCGGCATCGCCGCCCGAAGAGTCCAGCAGCCGGCTCCAATCGACGTCGGCCGACGAAGTCGCGCCTTGCCGTTCGGCCTCGCGCTGGCAGTCGATGCAGTACGTGGCATAGGGCAGTGCGTTCAGCCGGGCCATCGGGATGCTGGTTCCACAGCCCTCGCAGATGCCGAAATGCCCTTCGCGCATACGCTCCAAGGCGTATTCGATGCGGGCAAGCTCTCGGCTTTCCACCTCGGCCAACTGCGAACTGATTTCGTCCTGGACCGAGTCGAGGGCGGCGTCGACCATGTCGCCCGAGGTCTGGGCGCGGAGTTCCTTCAGCAAGCTGAGGTCTCCGGCGAGCGCCTTTCGCAAGGCGTCGCGTCGCTTGATAAGAATCTGGCGCATGTTCAGGATCGCATCTTTGCGGCTCATAAGACTTTCACCTTAGCGTCCGATCCTGGCTGCGCTGAAGGCGTCCCCCCCCTCAGTGCCGCCGATTTCGAACCCTCCCATGTTGTGAATCTGGTGTATCGATCCCGCGCCGCGGGCGGTCGGCCGCTGGGAGCCGCCACCCCGTTACCATTCAAAATATACTACGCATTTTAACCCCGGCTGGGTCAAAAAAACGTGGAATACCCCGATGGTGACGGCCAGGACACTCTGCCAGAAGAACAGTACCCCCCACCCCCGTTTTGTTGAACGGTCACAGAAACCGTGCCAAACAGTGCTATCCGATAATCGTCAAATCCGGCAAAGATATACAGCCGATTTTCGGCAATCTGCGTCTAAGCCGCGGATCGCGTCCCCCGGCGTTTTGACCCCGATCCCCGCGTAAGCTAAATCCAGTAGAGGACTTAGCCTATTACTCTGCGAAACGGCGGGACGATCATGGTTGCTAGCACACTTGCCGCATCGCGGCTTTCTCGCGCGGAGGTCGCCGCCGGCGACCTGGTACTCCGAATTTCCAGCTCCTCGCGCAAAGGGCAAATCGTTCGCCTGCGGTCGGAAAAATGCACGATCGGCTCGGGGCCGCGCTGCACGTTGCGGCTGCGGGATCGCAACGTCGCGCCAGTGCATTGCCTGATCCTTCGCGGGCCGGCCGCTACGGTTGTCCGACGTTGGGCGCCCGACACGCGGCTGAACCATCAGGCGTTCGTCGACGCCCCGCTTTCGCCGGGCGACCGCCTGGGCGTCGGACCGATCGAGTTCGAGGTTGTCTCGCTCGGCGTGGTTCCGGCCGATGCCGCCCGAACTGAAACCGCGGCCGAATCGCACGCCGCCGCCCCGCGGCCGGAGACGGCTCAAGAGCAACTTCGGCTGGAACAAGAACAGCTTCGGCTGGAACAAGAACAGGATCGGCTCGAACAATTGGCCGAAAGCCTCCGGCAGCGTGAAACGTCGCTTGCCGCCGAGTTGCAACGCGCCAACGACCTGCGCGCTGCGATCGAATTGGAGCGAGAAGCCTTCAATCAGCAGCGCCTGCAATGGCAGTCTGAGCAGGCCGAACGCCAAGCCGAGCAGGCCGAACGCCAGGCCGGCCTCGACGCGCAACAAACGCGGCTTTCGACCGAGGCCGCCGCATTGGCCAATCGGCAACAAGCCTTGGCTTCGCAGCAGCGGGAATGGGAATCGCAGCAGACGCAGGCCGATCATCGGGCGAAGGACCAAATTGACCCGCTAATCGCCCGGCTGGCCGAACTGGAGGCCGAACGCGACGACTTGGAACTGCAACGCCGGCAGTGGCAGGCCGAGCAAGCTGAATTGCAATCGCAAGTGGACCAACTGCAGAACCAAATCGCTTCGCAAACGGTGCAGGTCGAACACGGCCTAAACAGCCTGACGGAGCGGCAAGAACAGCTCGCTTCGCAAGCTGCGAAAATTGAAGAGGATCGAAACGCCCTGGCCGAGCAACGCCGACAATGGGAATCGGATCGCGCGGAAGCGGCGAATCAGGCCGAAGCCCAGGCGAAACACCTCGATCAGCAACTGGCGAAAATTCAGTCGGAACAGCAGTCGCTTCAAGATTTGCGGGAACAGTGGCGGGCGGAACAGCTCGACGCCAAACGACAACTGGCTCAGCAACGCGAGGAGTTGGAGGCACACAGGGCCGACCTGGACGCCGAGCGGGGCAAGTTCGAAGAGCGTTGCCGGCTGTGGGAAATGCAACGGGCCGAGTCGCCGACGCCCGAGCCGACCGCCGAAATAGAGCTGACCCCTGAACCGCAGGAAGAATTGGAATTCGAAACGCCGAAAGAGGGTTCGCCGGTCGATCTGAACGAGGTTTTTCGCCGCGTCGGGGCCAAGGTCGAGGCGACCGAATCTGAAGAACCGGCCAAACCGCAGATCGAGCGGCCTTCGGCAGACGCGACGCGCCGGGCGGCCGTGTCCCCGACGCCGAACGCATCGGAAACCGAAGAGGAATCGATCGACTCTTACATGAGCCGGTTGATGGAGCGGGTTCGACCGGAGGCCTCGCCGGTTGCGGCGGCCTATGTTCCGCCCAGTCCCAAGCCCGCCGTACCCGAGCAGCCGGCATCGCCGCCGACCGCTGAAACGCCCGCTGCGGAGCTGTCGCAACAAATCAAATATCGCGAGCCGATCGAGTTGCCGCCGCGTACCGCGGCGCCCGAGAAGCGGATCGATTTGTCGGCGCTGCGCGAGCTGGCCAATCTGGCGGCCAAAAGCGCCATCAACCGCCATTCGCGGCAACTCCTGATCAGCACGATGTACTCGAAACTGGCCGTCATGCTCACGGCCTTGGCCGCCGGAGCGGTGTTGCTGTTGATGTGGAAGCGGTTCGGCGCCTGGCACATGACTTTTTACAGCGCGTTGGCCGCGCTGTTGGTGGCGCTCTACTGGGGCGTCGAGTACGCCATTCTTTCCGGCCGGCTGGTTATCAGCAAGACGGGCCACATTGACGTGGATCGAAAAGGTTCGTCTGCGGCCAACCACGGGCCGGCGAAGAAAAACTCGCCCCTGCAATCGCCCGCCAACGGCGGCAATCCGTTCGCCGAAAACGCCGCAGCGTCTGACGAGGCGAATCCCGACGCCTCTTAACTCCCGGCTATGCGACAATACTTAGTCGTCCCTGAAAAAGTCGGTCCTGGCGATTTTGTGATTGGCGGGGGTG
>CAYMQL010000344.1:0-3895 GCA_964392255.1 uncultured Planctomycetaceae bacterium
CGTAGCGTTGTTTTCTTGCGTGATGAGGCCGACGAAATCGACGGTCGACGAGCCGCCGACGACGTTAAACGCCGTGCCGGACGGATTGGTGATCGTCGCCGCGGTGAAGGTGAAATCTCCATTCGAGTCGCCGGTGATGTCGAGCCCGGCATCGCCGCCGCTAAGCGTCGAGTCGAGCACGACCTGGCCGAAGGTGTAGGTGCCGTCGGCCTCGTCGAATTGCAGCCCCGTGCCGTTGGTGGCCGTGATCGAGCCCGCCGAGAAATTCAACGTGCCGGAGTGCCTGCCCGAGACGGTGCCGCCGGTGACCGAGACGGCCTCGGCGTTGTTGTCCTGCGTAATCAGCCCGGCGAACGTAACGGTGGCCGAGCCGCCCTCGACGTTGAACGCTGTGCCCGACGGGCTGGTGATCGTCGCGTTTGTGAAGGTGAACGTACCGGCGGAATCGTTGAGGATGTCGATGCCGGCGTCGCCGCCGTTGAGCGTGGTTTGGCCGAAGGCGTAGGCGCCGTTGGCCTCGTCGAATTGCAAGCCCGTGCCGTTGGTGGCCGTGATCGTGCCCGACGCAAAGTCCAGCGTGCCGGTGTGCCCGCCCGAGACGGATACCGCGGCATAGTTTTCGTTTTGCGAAATCTGGCCGGCAAAGTCGACCGTGGCCGCGCCGCCCTCGACGTTGAAGGCGATTCCGCCGGGATCGGTGATCGTGGTGCTGGTGAAGGTGAAGTCGCCGTCGGAGGTAACGAGGCTGACGCCGGGCCCGACGCCCGCAGTGATGCTGGAGTTGCTAATTGCGGCGGATCCCTCGAAGT
The DNA here is from genome assembly GCA_964392255.1 of uncultured Planctomycetaceae bacterium. Taxonomy (GTDB): domain Bacteria; phylum Planctomycetota; class Planctomycetia; order Pirellulales; family Thermoguttaceae; genus CAYMQL01. The sequence goes on from CAYMQL010000344.1 coordinate 810, forward strand.
TGGTGAACCGCATGCCGCCGGCGCCGGTCGCGCCGCCGTCGTAGGCGAACGTGTCGATGGCGACCGTGCCGCTGTTGCCTTGGAAATCGAGGCCGTAGCCGGCGATGTCCTGAACGGTCACGCGGTTGATGTTGGCGTTGCTCGTGCCGCTGGGGGCGGTGATGCCGTTGCCGGCCGCGCCGTCGATGACCAGGCCGGAAACGACGTTATCGTTGGCCAGTTGAACCGCGTCGCCGATGGAATTCAGGATCGTCGGCGTGATGCCGCTGCCGTTGGGCAAGGCTGCCGCGACGGGCTTGCCGCCGAAATACGCGCTGACGACGTGGCCGCCGGCCACGCCTTGGCCCAGCAGAAGCTGCTGGTTCTTCAGCGCGATCGATTCGCCGCTGAATACGCTGCCCGAACGCAGGAACAAATAATCTCCGGCCGCCGAGCCCGACGCGGCGTCGGCCAGCGAATCGAACGGGTGTTCGTAGGTGCCGCTGCCGATTGCGCCCGCGGCGCTGCTGAAATGCACGAATTCCAGCGGCACGCCGTTGGCGTCGGTGTAGGGCTCGGCTAGTCCGGCATGCTCTCGAGTCCAAACGGCGACGTAGTCGTTGCGCTGGACCGGCTCGCGGAGTCGATCGTTGATGCAGATCGGAGCGATCTGGGCGCGGCCTTGTCCGCCCCAGTCGAGGAACCAGGTGACGCCGGCCATGACCGTGGTTTTGAACATGTCGTCGTGCGAGACCGACACGCTGGCCAGAATGTCGTCGGCCACGTAGCCGCGAACGCCGCCCTTGCCGCCGAAGCCGTCCTCGCCGTCGGCGCCGAGATAATAACCGCCGCCGAAGAACCAGAGGTTCCTATCGCCCAGGCGGCGCGCAATCTCGAGATCGACCACGGTCACTGCGGACTCTGAAAATTGGGTGTAGTCCTGCACCAGATAATGGCCTTGGAAATAGTCGTTGCCCGTTCCGATCTTGTCGCCGAAAAACTCGGTTTCGCCGATGGGCAGATAGGCGTTGGCCCGCAGGTCCCAGCGGTCGCCGAGCGATTCCAGGCCGACGCCCAACTGCTGAAAATACTTGCTGGCAATGGGCCCGTCGCTGGCATTGCTGCCGTCGTACCAGAAGTTCATGCCGAAGATGCGTTCCTTGTGGCTGAGCCAGTCCTGATACAAGAATCGGATGCCGGTACCGATGTTCGGGTTCGGCCGCATGTAGTTGTCCACGCGCAGGGCGGCGTCGCCGAACAAGGCCCACGAGTCGAACATCCAGGTTTTGTTCAATCCGAATCCGCCTTGGCCGCCGTTGGGTTCGCCGAAGCCTTGGCTGTGATACTGGAAGCGGAGCAGGATGTCGCCCCACGCGGTCACGCCCTCGTAAACCTCTTGGCCGACGACCTCTTCGGCGTCCGCGACCGGGCTGGGCTCGATTGTTTGTCCGCAGCACGGCCGCGCCGACATTGGGCTGCACAAGGCGGCGCAAGCCACGATCGCCTCCAATACCGACGCGGGATTCTTGATGATCCATGCCAAGGGAGATTTCATAGCCAAAAACCCTTCTTGAGTGGGTGCCGAAGCGTTCTCGTTACAATCGCTACAGCCGCTACAACCGTCAAAGTCGGAACAGTCTCCTCGCCTACATCGGCATTACGGTGCGAAATCTCGAATGCGATTGGCATAAACCGGGTAAATTGGCGCGTTGAATACACGTCCAATGAGGGGTTTCATGGAAGATTCTGCGGCGTTTTTTTGGCCCTAAGTGATGCAATAGAAAGCGTTTGCGAAGTCGGCACAACGACCGGGCTTTCCCCTTTGTTGTGCGGCCAAAGAAATGTGCCCGAAAAAGTATATTGACATATCGCGACATGACGATACAATGTGTGCATGGACAGCAAACACCCCATTTATGCCGTCGACTGCGAACAGCTACGCCAGGCGGCCGATTGCCTGCGAACGCTGGCCCATCCGGTCCGCCTGCGAATGATCCAGTTGATGCTTGGGGCCGAGCTGACCGTCGGCCAACTGGCCGAGGCTTGCAAGATCCCCAGCCACATGGCCTCCGAACACTTGCGAATGATGCAGCACTGCGGATTTCTTTCGCGCCGGCAAGAGGGCCGATGCACGTATTATCAAGTGATTGAGCCGGCCGTGGAGCAGTTGATGAGTTGCATTGAAAGTCGATTCGGGCAGCCCGTGGAATGACGTTGGCCGAACAGGTGTTTTTTTTGGCGTAACAGGTCGTAATGTCTCGATATTTAGACACTTTGGATTTGCCACTTCTACGAAGGAGCGAAAAACATGAAGTCCCCCCATAAAAAACTCGCATGGCCGATCGTTGCCGTTGGATCGCCGATCCTCGCGGGCGGTTTGGTCCTTCTCTCAATCTTCTCAGGCAAAACGGCCAACGGCGATTCGCCGGTCGAGAAGGTTGTGCGTTGGGCGTCGGGCGGCAAGCCCGCCGCCGCAACCTTGGTCTCGCGCCGGGTCGAGCATGTCGACGCCGACAATTTTGAGAAGGAAGTGTTGGGCTCGCCCGTACCGGTCCTCGTCGATTTCTATGCCGATTGGTGCCGGCCGTGCAAGGCGTTGTCGCCGGTGCTCGACGAACTGGCCCGCGAGACCCCGCACGCCAGAGTCGTAAAAATCAACGTCGACGATAATCCTGAATTGGCTCGGCGGTATCGGATCGAGTCGATTCCGCACTTGCTGGTGTTTGACGATAGCCGGGTGGTGCATCGCCGCGCGGGCGGGGCCGACAAGGCGTCGCTCCGCCGTCTGTTGGAGAAAAAAACTGCCGCAATGGGAAAGGAAGGTGCATGATGACGATTGAACGCGGGCTGCGAGCCGCAGCCGGAGTCGTGGTGCTGGCGAGCGTTTCGCTCGGCTACTACGTGCATCCCGCTTGGCTGCTCTTGACAGCATTTGCCGGGTTGAATCTACTACAATCCTCGTTTACAAACTGGTGTCCGATGGTGTGGGTGCTTGCACGTTTCGGATTCCAACCGTGCTGCGCATGTCCAGCGGGAGAAAAAGTGGCCGCGGAGGGCCGTTGAGGCGGGCGACGCATTAGTCTCAGGAGGATCGATTATGGCTGCCG
>CAYMQL010000345.1:0-3895 GCA_964392255.1 uncultured Planctomycetaceae bacterium
GCGACGGTCGGATAGCCGACGATGAGTCCTTCCAGGATGACGATATAGCCTACGCCGGGCAAGAACGATCTGCGGGTCAGCACGCCCAGCAGCCCGAACAGCCCGCAGTAAGCGACCTGTAAAAGCGTCAGCATGGCGGCCGACTTGAGCATGCGCGTCCCAAGTTCCTCGACGGCCAGCCCGCTTCCCAGCTTGCCGATCACCGCCATCGCAGCCAGCGCGAACACGACGGTCAGCGCCGCGGTGACCAGCAGCGCGGCCAGCAATTTGACCAGGTAGATGGCCCATCGCGGCACAGGCCGGAGCAACAAATAGGTCAGCGTTTGCTCCTCGACGTCGTCCTGAATGACGCCCGCGGCGTACAGCAGCGCCGCCAACGGCGCCAAGGCCCGCGGGATCAAGTTGAACACGAACCAAAACTCCAACTCCTTGGCCGAAGCGTTCTGCGACGTTATGCAAAGGGCGGCGGCCAGCACGCTGGGCATCGCAAACAGCAACGACAGCACGAAAAGCCGCCGGCCGTGGATCAATTGGCGCAGCGCCAGCGCAAACAACGCGCCCATGGCTCGCAGATTGGGAGCCCGCGACGACAAAACGGCGTCCGTAGGGTCGGCGACCGGCTTCATTTCGTCACCAGATACTTGAAAACGGCTTCCAGATTGTTGTCCTCCGAGTACACCTCGCGCAGCGTCGTGCCCTTCTCGTGCGAAATCGCGGGCAACCGCGCGTAAAAGGCATCCGGCCGGCGCGTTTCGACCAGCACGCCCTCGTTGCCTCGCAATATCGTCACTCCGTCGACGTCGTCCCAGCAGACCAGCTTGGCCGCCAGCGACCGGCAATCGTCGCAGACCAGCACGATCCGGTGCGGATGGCGGTCGATCAGGTCGCGGATTTGCGACGTATGGCCCTCGGCCACCAACCGGCCGCGGTGCAGCAAAACAATGCGCGGGGTGAGCGTTTCGATTTCGTAGAGCACGTGGCTCGACACAATCACGCTATGCCCGGCCTCGCCCAGCGCGCGGATCACCTCGATCAATTCGTGCCGCGCCACCGGATCGGTTCCGGAAAAAGGCTCGTCCAAAAAAAGCACTTTCGGCCGATGGACCAGCGCCTGCGCTAGCTTTGTGCGCTGCCGCATGCCCTTCGAGTAGCCGCGGATGGGCCGGCGCATGTGTTCGGTCATTCCGACGGTGGCCAAGGCCGCTTCGGCCGCCGCCGCCGCGTCGCGCCGCCTCATGCCGGTCAGCCGCGCGCAGGTCTGAACGAACTCGCGGCCCGTCATCCATTCGTAGAAGGCGTCTTGCTCGGGACACAGGCCGATATGGCGCATCAGCGCGGGATGGTTCCAGGTCCTTTGGCCCAGCACGCGCACCGTGCCCTGGCTGGGGCGGAGCTGGCCGGTCGCCAATTGCAGCAGCGTCGACTTGCCTGCCCCGTTCGGGCCCAACAGGCCCGTCACGCCGGCGGCTATCCGCAACGAAAACCGGTTCAGGCCGATCACGTTGCCGTACCACTTCGAGACGCCGTCGAACTCGACCACAGGCGTCATCGCAGCCGGTCCAGCGATCGGACTCGCGTGCTTAGCGTGCATAGTGAAAATCCCACAAGACCGGCCAGCACCCAGGCCGACCACGTCCACGGATACTGGAATACCATCCGATCGGCGAATCGGCGCTCGTTGATCGGACTCGGTTTTCTTCCCTTGCCGCCCAGAAGCGGCGTCAGCGCCACGCGCTGTTTTTCGATGGCGACGCCGATCTGAACCCACGCGGCGTCGACGCCCAACATCGCTTCGCCCACCCGCTTCAGATTGGCCGTATACGAACAAAGCGGCCGCCAGTCGATCCGCGCCGCTTCGGCCTGCACTTGTTCCTGCCGCACGTTTTTGTAGTCGCGCGTGGCCTGGCGATTGATGGCTTCGTACTGGATCATCCCTAAGACGCCGGCGACCGCCGTGCTGATGACCCAAAAGCCGCCCCAAGCGATGCCCACATAGAGCGAACGCTGCGACAGCGACGAAATCGCCAGCATCAGCAAGCCCGTCGCGACGACGATGACCAAACCATACCCGAGACTCGCCGGCACAAGCCGCCAGGTGTCGCGGATCGTCTGCAAGTCGAGGCTGAAGCACGCCCCGGCGATGCGATTGGCGTAGCGTCCGAGAACATACGCGGCCATCGCCGGCACGACGGCCACCATCGCCACCAACGCGCCCACAACGCCAAGCTTGCCCAAAAAGTAATCCACGCGCCGCAACGGGCGCGAAAGATACAACGGCAGGGCGTTGAATCGCAGATCGCGGCTGATCAAGTTCGGCCCGACGATCACCATCAACAGCATGATGAAAAAAATCTCGCACTTAAAAAACACCGCGTACGCGATCGTCCAGACCGCCGCCCGATAGGCCTGCGGATCGGCGACCACGCCTTGCGGCAGCATCGGCTTCACGACGTCCATCACTTCCTGGCTTCCTTGCTCGATCAATCCCCACAGGGTCAGCACCAGCACCAGCCCGACGGTCGGCATCCAGGCCATGACCAGGACAATGCGAACGCCCAGGCCGCGAAGCTGCCCGCGCAGGCCTTGCTTCGTAATGGCCCACCACCGCCAGGCGTGGCCCGACAGCTTGCCGTTCCAATGTTGATATCCCTGATCGAAGATCGGCATAACGATTTCCGAAAAAACGCCGCGGCCGGCGGTCGCGACGTTATATCTGACGTTATAACTGTTGTTCCAACGCCTTCAAAAACACCTCTTCCAGCGTGCTCCGCTGCGGACGCAAGTGCCGAATCTGCTCGCTTTCGGCCGCCGCAAGCCGCCAAAGCAGCTCGACCGACGCGCCGGCCGGAACCGACGCCAAGAGCCGATGATCCTGCTCCTTGACGGAGCAGCCGGCCTCGATCAGCCGCCGCGCAAAACGCCGCGAATCGTTTTTCACCTCGATCTCGAAGCTGTCCCGATGCGGGCGCTTCAGCTCCTGAATCTGTCCCTCGACCAGCAGGCGTCCCTGACCCAGCACCAACACATAGTCGCACACATGCTCCACGTCGGGCAGCAAATGGCTCGAAAACACCAGGCTCATCTCTTTGCCGTGCGACAAGTCGCGGGCAAGTTCGAGCATTTCCTGCCGACCGGCCGGGTCCATTCCGTTGGTGGGCTCGTCGAGAATCAACAGCCGCGGATCGTGAACCAGCGCCGCCGCCAGCTTCACCCGCTGTTTCATGCCGGCCGAATACGCCTCGACCGGCCGGTAGCGCGCTTCGCCCAGCCCGACGTAATTGAGCGTCTCGTGGCCGCGCTGCAAGGCGTCGCTTCGCGACATGCCGCAAAGTTCGCCGGCATAGGCGACAAAATCCACCCCCGACAGCCCGGCGAAGAGGCAATCATCCTCCGGCACGAACCCGACCGCCTGTCGGATGTCGAGCCGCCGGCGACGCAGGTCCATGCCCAAGACCTCGCCATCGCCCGCGTCGATCGAAATCAGCCCCAAGAGCGTGCGGATCAACGTCGTCTTGCCGGCCCCGTTGGGCCCGAGCAGCCCGACCGCCCCATGCGGCACGCTCACCGAAAGCTGCCGCAGCGCCGTGATTCGGCCGTACGTCTTGGTAATGCCTCGCAGAGCGAACAGCATCGAAGTCCTCGACGTTGATCGTATTTCGAACAACTACTCCCCACGCTCCGCGTGAGGAAAAACATGGGGGAACGCAAAAACAGCTATCAGCTTTCAGCGGTCAGCTATCAGCACGTTCGCCCGTCCATAAACCTCCCGTCGCAAGCAACAATTCACACCGCTCAATCATAGCTTACAGCCAATCGCCGGCATTCAACCACTAGCCACTAGTCCTTTGTCAACCTTTGATTTTAGGATTGGGTGCCACTGGCTATGCCAGTGCTT
>CAYMQL010000346.1:0-241 GCA_964392255.1 uncultured Planctomycetaceae bacterium
GCTCTTCCGATCTAGACCCTGTTGGCCGCAGTGGAAGACGGGGCTGCCGCGCCGGCCGCGGCCTCGATGCCGAAAACCAGCATTCCGCCCGGCAGTTTGCCTTGCGGCAAAATCGGCAACGTCTCGGTCAGCCGGCTAATGATCGGCGGCAATCTGATCGGCGGCTGGGCCCACAGCCGCGATCTTGCCTATGTCTCGAAGTTGTTCAAGTCGTACAACACCGAGGCCAAGATCTTCGAGA
>CAYMQL010000346.1:251-3892 GCA_964392255.1 uncultured Planctomycetaceae bacterium
AAATTGCACAGGCCTGCGGCGTCAACACGATCCAAATCGATCCCGGCGCCTGGGACGCAATTCTGAAATACAATCAGACGCGCTCGCCGAAAATGCAGACGATGGTTTGCCTGGACCTTACGCCGGACAAAACCAAGATGAACGACGAGATCAAGCGGCGGGTCGATCAAGGATCGACGATGCTGCACTCGCACGGCGGCGTGACCGACGCCTTTTTGATGGAAGGCGGCCATGTGGACGCGATCGCGCAGATGGTCGATCTGATTCGGGCGCAAGGCGTGCCCGCCGGCGTCGGTTCGCATTCGCTCGACGTCACCAAAGCTTGCCATAAGGCCGGCATCGTGCCCGACTTCTATCTGAAGACGCTGCACATGGATCGCTACTGGTCGGCGACGCCTGAAGATCGGCGAGAGGAATACGACTGGCTGGAGATGCACTCGCACGATCACGACGCGAACAACGACAACATGTGGTGCAACAATCCGGAGGAAACGGCCGAGTTTATGGCGACGGTCAACGTGCCCTGGGTCGCGTTCAAGGTGATGGCGGCCGGGGCGCTGACGCCGCGCATGGCCTTCCCTTACGCCTATCGGAACGGGGCCGACTTCATCTGCGCCGGCATGTTCGATTTCCAAGTCGAGCCGGATGTGAAGATCGCCATCGAAAGCCTCGGCAAGGTCAAGAGCCGCAAGCGGCCGTGGCTGGGATAACCTGCCGTCGGATTTGCAGACCGATGTTTTAGCAACCGTTCGCGGGCCGGGGATCGGCTCGTTTTTCGGAGACGCCCTTTCAAGGGCAAAAAATGTTGCCCGCCGGCGGTCTGCGGTTCAGAGAAGGAAGAGTCGCTATTAAGACACGTCGGCCAGGACACAAGGATCAGGGCCGACGTTCCGTCGGCCGCTAAACTCCAACGGCCATAATCCCCTGCAACACAACACTAGATGGAGACACAAAAAAACCCGCAGAAAGCGGGTTAGAAAGTGGACAGGGTGAGAGTCGCACTCACGACACGCGGATTTTCAGTCCGCTGCTCTACTACCTGAGCTACCTGTCCTAAAGTGTTTTTCCGCAAGGAATTGCGTCGATAAATCGGAACGCCGCCGCAATGGCTTTTCCGCCTCGATTTCTCGAAGTGCGGCCCGCAAGCCGGCTTCCATCACCGCATCCCTTGCCAGGATACCCTCTAAGATACCTTCTAAGATCAAGCCTGCCAAGGCGTCCGGGCGATTCTGTTGGAACTTACGGTCGGGGGGGTCGTGGGGCAGAGATTCGCAACAGACCCGAATGCGGTCGAATCGCAAAAACGATTCAGAACGACCCTTCAGAATTCCAGTTCCATCCGATCTTCGCCCAGAATGGCGCCGGGAAAGATCGCTCGAGCTGCGTCGAGACCGACGGGGTCGTCGGCTGTCGAGAGGGGATTCAGGTGGACCAGGACCAGGCGTTTGACGCCGGCTTGTTTGGCCGCTTGGGCGACGGGCGTGGTGTGGCTGTGGCCGACTTTTCGCGCCCAGTCGGCTTGGGCGTCGGCAAAATAACATTCATGCACCAGCAGATCGACGCCGCGGAGATTAGCCACATAGGCGGCGTTCGGGTCGGCCGTGGTGTCGGTCACGTAGGCCATCGAGTGGCCGGGCCAGTCGAGCCGATAACCGATCGAACCGCCGTGGTGTTGCAACGGGAAATGGGTCAGCCGTCCGCCGCCGGCCAGCGAGAAGGTTTTTTCGAGCGGCTGCGTTTCAAACGGCGGCGGCGTAGGAAACAGCGCGTCGGAAAAAAGGTGTTCGGTGACGGCCGCCAGTTTTTCGGGCAGCGCGTGCAGCGTAACGCGGCGCAGCGGATGGGCGTGCATCACGCTGAACAAGTAAGTCAGCCCGATGACGTGGTCGAGATGGGCGTGGGTGAGGAAGATGTCGAGTTCCGGCGTGGTCAGATATTCGCCGGCCCGATAGGTGGCCGTGCCCGCGTCGAGCATCACGCCGCACTCGGGCAACAACAGGCACGGCGTGTGCCGCCGGTCGTTCGGATGGTAGCCGGTCGTGCCGAGTAGGATCAGGCGCATAGGAGGGATTTAGGAATGGGGGATGGGGGATTAGAGAGGGCAGCAGGTCTTTAATCCTAACCCCGAAACCTTATCATACTTACTTTTTGGGTCCGAGCAATCGGTCGAGTTGGCGGCCGACTTCGTTTTCGATGAGGTTGCCCGCCGCTTTTTGCATGAATCGCGAGCTTTGGCGGGCTAGCTCTTTCTGGTCGAGCTGCGGCTTGCTGAGCGTGCCGGCGATCGGAACGCGGATGATTTCGTTGCGCATGGCCTGGGCGAGCTGGGCGTTGTTTTGCAGCCATTTGGGCGGCACGGGCATCTCGGCCATGATGGCGACCGACTGATCGGCCAGCCCGACCGAGCCGAACGTGCGGACGGTGAATTCAGGAAACACGAGTTCCAGCCCTTGGTGATAGATGCGGCCTTTGACCATTTGGAAGGTGACGACCGATTCTTGCTTGAGTTTGGCCGGGGCCTCGCGGCCCAATAGCACCGCGAAAGCGCGGACCAGCGGGCCGGGGCCCACCTCGATCGAATGGATGGTCAGCCGGCCGGTCAACTCGCCTTTGGCAGGATCGGCCAGCGGAATTTTACAGGCGGGCCGGCGGCCCTGATCGTCGTCGAGGTCGATCGAGAACGATCCCTGCGCCGCGGCCACGTCGGCCAGGACGGGAGCGATGTATTTGAGCATCGATGCGCACAGCTCCGGATCGATTTGGATGCGTTGGGCCAGCGGACCCTTGGGCATGGTTAGCTCCATCGGGTCGGGCGCAAGCCGGATGTAGGGCGTCAGGTGCATTTGTCCTTGGCTGACGGCCAGATGGAGCGGCTCGACCTGGACGGCGCCGTTGGCCATGGCGAGTTTCAAGTTGCCGGGCCCGACGCGCAGCCCGTAGACGTTGGCCCCGTCCCATCGCAAGCCTGCGGCGGCCGAGCCTTCGGCCGGCGAGAACGGCCCGCGATAAGAAACGGGCGAATCGCCGCGGCCGATGATGCGAACGCCCGAGCCGATGTACGGCCGCAGCAGTCCGGCGAGCCGTTCGAGATCGTACTGAAGCTGTCCGCTCAGGTTGGCGTTCTGCCGTCCGCTGACCGGGGCCATGCGACCTGCGGCATTGGCGCTAAGGACTTGGGAATTGATTTCGAATTGCTCGATTTGCAGGGTGTTTGTGGCATTTGTATAGTCGCCGCGCGCCGAAAGGCGCATGAGCGGCTCCTGAAACTGCTGGCCCGAGGAATCGACCACGGCTAGGTTGGCCACCTCGGCGGCGGTTTCGCCGCGGACGACGCCGGCGGACTGTCGCAACTGGGCTGAACCGCGGATTTGTCCGGCAAGCTGCCACGAGGACCGCTTGGCCGGATCGGAAAACCATTGCCGCAGTCGGGCCGCGTCGCCCCGATAGCTCAGCGTGCCGGAAAGCTCCAGCGGCGCGTCGTCGGGCATGGCTAGAATCACATCGTTCGCCTGAACGGCCAAGGTGGCGCAGTTCAGCGAGGCCGGTTCGATTTGCAGACGTTTTTGCTGCTTATTCCACGCGCCGGTCACGCCGGCGGAAAGCTGCGGCTCGTTCAGATTGATCCAGGGCGAGGCGACGAC
>CAYMQL010000347.1:0-3876 GCA_964392255.1 uncultured Planctomycetaceae bacterium
GGTGCGGTATCCGCCGCCGGCGACGAACTCGTAGTACTGCCGGTTCGTCACCGGATAACGATCGAGAAAATACGCCTCGACGTGCAGCCGATTTCCGGCCGGCGAGCGGTCCGCGGCCGGTTCATCCGACAGGTCGTCGCTGAAGGCCGGCGCGCCTTCGACGATCACGTCGCCCGCCGGCGTCAATGCCATGCCGCGCTGAAACGCCTCGATCGCCGCGCGAAAATGCCCCGGACTCAGCCGTTCGACAATTTCGCTGCGCAACAGCAGCGCGTAGCGGCCTTGCTGGACCATGTTTTCGATCGGGTCGTCGCACGCCGGGCGAACCATCGGCGCAGGGGCCGTCATCAACTCGACGCTCGGAGCAACGGCGGCTTCGCGGCGCATCGGCCGATGCGATCCATAGGCTTCGCTCGCCTTCAACAGATAGTAACAGACGCCGACCGCGCCGCCGCCGGTCAGCGAGGGATTGCCCCCGTAGCAGCCGACGCTGAAATTCAACAGGCAGAACAGCACGAGGATCGACGTTCGCAGGTGGTGGGTGCAAGGTTGCCGCATGGTTTCGATTCCTTGCCTTTCAAGCGCGGACGCCGTTTCACTGTCAGATGTGCGTCCTCGCAATAGCCGGGGGCTAACAGCCCCCGGAATGTGCGTGGATTTGCGACTACGTCTCGAGAGCTATTAGTCCTCGGGTACTCACGTACAACATAGTCTTTCCGACAATTCATAGACGCCAAAATCGCGCGTTAACGTTTCACCGCCTCCTTGTTGTTTCCGCCGGCCCTTCGCTGGGCCAGATCACGCTGGAGCATTTCAAATTGGGCCAGCATCGACTCCAGGGCGGTGTTCTCCGACGCGGAGGACGCCGCGCCCGGAGCGGCGCTGGCCCCAGGGAATGCACTCATGTTGCTTTGCAGAACCTCCAGCAGCGAACGCATCCGCTTCAACTCTCCGGCCAGCTCGGCCTGTTGCTCCGCGGCAGCTCGGCGATGCTCGGCCGCCGCCTCGGCTTGCTCGGCGGCTCGCTGCCGCTCGGCCTTGAGCTCGGCCTCGAGCGCGGCGCGTTCCTGCTGCCAGGCAGCCTGCTGCTGGCGGCTCGCCTCGACCAGTTGCGCGAGCTGCCCGTCGTGGTTCGACGACGCCGACTGCGCCGCCGACCAGTCGGCCGCCGCGGCGGCCAGCCGCTGGAGCTGCTCTTGGACGTTTTTTTGAAATTGTTGCGACTCGGCCCGGTCTTGGACCATGCCGGCCAGCGCCGCCTGCAACTCGGCGCTCAGACGTTGCATCTCGTCGCGCGACTGCTGGAGCTTCTTGTTTTCCCCGAGAATCTCCTTGCCGGCGGCGGACATTTCGGTCCAAAGCCGGGCGGTTTCCTCGTGGGCCGAGCGGACCGCGGCCTCGAGTTGCCGCAACTCCTCCAGCCGCTGGTCGAGATGCTGATCGCGATCGGCGTCGCCGGCCTCGGCCTGGCGTTCGGCGCTCCACTGGAGGCACTTGTGCCGTGCGAAAACCTCCAGCGAAAGCGTCTCCAACTGGTCGAAGACGTCGCTAAAACAACCGGCCACGTCGCTTTGCGCGCCGCGCAGGTCGCCAAAAACGCCCTGCAAGGCGTTCGGCCGGGACACAGCATCAGACAGTTCGGCAGATACTGCTTCCATGTTGCTCAAAAAAGATTTTGTGGCGGCTTCGCAAGCGATAAATAGACGAGTTCTTGCCGCAGTGGACGACCCGTAAAAAGATCGCAGAGCAATATGGATGAGTGCGCGGGGCGTTCCTAGACAAGTCTAGGTCACAAACCGCCCGGGGGCAAATGCGGCTGGGTATGGGATAGCTGGAATGACAGGCCTTGTGGTCTTGCCATGCAAATAATCCAGCTACGGGCTCTTCAGCGTCAGAATCCCCAGATCAACCGGCGGTGCGGCCTTGTCGCCGGTCACTTCCGGCACGGAAAACCGATGGTCGAATAGATGTCCGGCCGAGTGTTCGCTGAATCGCACGTCAAGCGCGTACTTTCCTGCCGGCATGTCGTCGAGGCGGAACGAACCGTCGCGGTCGACGGTGGCGGTGAAATAGGGACCACTTTCGCGGGTTTTCCGAGCGGTTTCGTACGCATCTTGCCATGCCTTGCCCTCGGGTGTGTTTTTCCATTGATCCCACCATGTTTTGCGTTGGACCGGATCCTTCTGAATGTCAGCCGGCATCGGCGGCGACTTTATAGACGGCACGTCAAGACGCACGTCGACCAGTGCGAAGTTCCACAGGACCTTCTTTTGGAAGTTCGCCGGAGGGACAAGCTTGCCTGTGACCGCTCGTCCGTTGCCGCCCAGATCGACGTGTATCGTCTTGCCCGGTTGTAGATTCACAGGCATCATGGTCGAGGATGTAACATCCATGGCGCCATCCGTGACCATCAAGATCAGCTCTCGCCCGATTCTGCCGCTGCCGGGAAAGACGCGATCGAAAACAAATTGGCCGTCGGCGCCGGTCGTGGCCTTGTGATGCGTGAAGATATGAGGCACATCGTCGCCGTACGCATGGACGGTTTCGGTGTTGACTGTGATCGGCACGTTGGCCACGGTCTTCGGCCCGATGCGGAAGGTTCCCTCAACCCTTGCCCAGGCGGTCAGCGTAATGGCGTCGGAAATCTCTTGCTCGGCGGACTTCAGATAGGCGAAGCCCGAGGGATGCAAGATAACGAGTTGAAAGGGACCCTCCGGCTCGGGAAAATGGAACCGTCCGGCGTCGTCGGCGTCGCACTGCGCGGCGTAGGTTGAGCCGTCGAACTCGCCGTTTTTCACGCTGATTTGGGAACCGGCGATGCCGATGGCGATTTTTGCCCCCGCGGCGGGCTGCCCGTCGGGCGTCAACAATGTCGCGGCAACGTCCTTCGCTTTGACCAGGGCGAAATCAACTTGCACCTTGCCCTCGTCGCTCTTGATGTCGCGCGATACGGCCACTCGGTACCCATCGGCCTCGATCCGCACCAGATGGGCCAGATAGGCGCGGCCGGGCTTCACTTGGTATCGCCCATCGGTCGCGACGTAGCTGTCCTGCCTCACCCAATCGACATGCGTCTTGCCGGACTCGGCGTTCGGTTCGTCATAGCCCCGAATGCCCGGCACCACGCGGAGCGACTCGACGGGCTTCTTGGTCTCGGCATCGACGACATTGCCGGAGATCACTAGCGCGGGCAGCGCGCGGATGACGTACTCTTCATTCCTCGCAATGAAAGGCAAGTAGGGAATTTGCATTCCGCCCGGCGGGCAAACGTCGGCCTTGAACTCATCGAGCGGGGCCTCGTTCCACTGCCACACCCCGTTGGCGTCGGTGTACTGGTCGACGTGGTCGAATTCGAAATACTCGAACATGCCGCGCCAGCGTTGGAAGAAGATGCTCGCCTTGGCCACCGGATTGCCGTCTTGGTTCAGCACCCGGATGCGGACCTTGCCGCCGGGCTTCATTTCAAAATTCACTGGGTCCGGATCGGGGGCGATGCGCACTTCCTTCATGTCGGTCGCCCGCCCCTTGGCCGAGACGACAATCCTCGCCATTTTCGGCTCGCAGCCGACCAGTTGGTAATGGCCGTTTTCGTCCGTCTTGGCTTCTCGAATGTCGTTTAAGAACTTTGTGCGGACCAGCGCGCCGGCGATCGGCTTGCCGGCATCGTCCGTTACTTTGCCTGCTACGGTAATGCCGGGCACAAGCTCGATTTTCGCCGTGGGTTGCTCGCTTGGCTGAATGCCGAACTCGCTGCGAGTCAACCGGCGGCGAAGCGGCTTGAACTTCGGATGGTTCACCTCCACGTGGACTTCGTTCATAGAGACCGGGATGCTGTTGAACCGCCACCGGCCGCTGGCGTCCGTGGTCTGCCGCGCA
>CAYMQL010000348.1:0-3844 GCA_964392255.1 uncultured Planctomycetaceae bacterium
GATAGGGGTTTGCCGCTGGGGCGGCGTTTTTCGACCTAACTTCTTGGCGTTTAAGGCGATTCGTTTGGTTCGCGATGTATTGCAGGCGGGTTTTCAGTAGCTTAATACGCCCCTGATTCGGGCAGATTAGGCCAGAATGGCATTGATTGAATCGGGCAGAACGAGTAATTAGTGCCCTTCTTGTCTTGGCAATGCTGCGGCCGGAGAATCCCGCCAACGGATTCGCGGCATTGCCCGCGTTCGGTAAAAATACCCTCAATGCAACTGCTTGTTAATGCAGTGATAATAGAGAAACAAAGAAAAACACACTGGATTTTCTGATTATCTCGACTTTAACGGAAGAATTGACTAGATAGACACCGATATACCGTCCGTCTGTCTTTGGGCCGTGGAAAGTCCGTAGGCAGGCCCCCCCTGATCGGAGAATATGGCCATGAACCTGTTCAAGAACTCGCTGACCGCGATTTTTATCGTCGGCGCGGTGTTCGGCAGCCCGGCAAACAGCATCGCGGAGGAACCGTGGCAAACCATCTCGACCGATGATGAGCAGCAGGCGACGCCGGCGAGTTGGGAGCAGCGGGTATTGAAAGGGCCGCAGCAATCGCTGGATTGGCAATCCAGCCCGCGCACGGCGGCGCTGCCGTCGGCGTCGAGCCGATCGTATCGGTCGGCCGATTCGTTTGCGGCGGCTCCCCAACGGATCGCGCGGCGTTCGGCCGATGAGGGCGACGTATTCGAGCCTATTCCTGCGCCGGCGGGTTCGCCGTCGATCGGCGGACAGCAATCGCCGCAACGGCAGTTCCTCGAATCCGACCCAACGCAGTATGAGCCGGTTGAGTCGGACGGCGTTTTTGCGGAACCGGGCTTTTACGCTGGTTGCGGCGATCCTTGCAGCAACTTGGGCGCTTGCGGCGTGCGTTCGCAACAGGGCGCGCCGGCGTCCGACACCGGCTGCGATTTCGGCTACGAGATTTTCGACGGGGATTGCGGCGGCTGGCTGCGCAACCTTCGGGTTTCGGCCGGGGCGCACGGTTTCAAAGGCCCGTTAGACCGCGGGGTCAACGGAAACTTCGGTCTGAACGAAGGCATCAACCTCGGCGGGCCGCTGGGCGATCCGTGGGGCTTCGGGTATCAGATCGGGGCCAATTTCCTTCAGAGCGATTTTTCGAGCGGGCCGACCGTGCAATTCAACGATGAAGACACCCGCTTTCACTATGCCGCCCGAAATCAGACGTTTGTCACCGCCGCGATTTTTCGCCGCGCCCTCTGCGGCGGGCTCCAGGGCGGCATCGCTTACGACTATCTGCACGACGGATACTTTGAGCAGTTCGACTTGCAACAGATCCGCAGCGAGACCGGTCTGGTGCTCGACGACATTTATGAGATCGGCTACTACGGCGCATACGGCGTCAGCAAGCACCAGGTGAAAAACCGGCATATCGACGGCAAACTGGACCCGACCGACATGTTTCTGGTCTATGTGCGCCGCAATTTCGAGAACGGCGGCGACGGCAGAATTTGGGGCGGCGTCAGCGGCAACGGCGACGGGCTGCTGGGCGCCGACGTGTGGGTTCCGCTGGGCAGGTCGTTTGCACTCGAAAATCGGGTCAACTACCTGATTCCGAAGCAAGGCAAAGGCGAACTCGGCCAAACCCGCGAGTCGTGGGGATTGATGATGCAGTTGGTTTGGTATCCGGGCCGGATGGCGCTTTGCCAACACAAGAATCCGTTCCGGCCGATGTTCAACGTGGCCGACAACTCGCTATTCATGGTCGATCGGCTGGCGGCTCCGACGCACGCCGAGTAGTCGAAGACAGGGTCAGGGGAGCGATGGGGCGGACACGGCCATGTCCGCCCCATCCGCTGTTTCTTGACGCAGTCGATCAACAAAACATGTCGGGAGTTTTATTCCGTGTGCTGAGAAACGCGGGCTATAAGGAGACGATCGTCCTATGCGAAAGAAGATCGTCGTCAACGACCGGATGCAGAAAGGCTATGTGTACTATCTGACCGAGCCGGAGGGCGAGAACTTCGATCCGGAATTCAGCCCGGACCTGACTCCGGCCGAAATGCTTGAACTCGGCGTGTTCGGCGGCAAGTACATGACCGACTGTCTGGCCGAGTTTCCGGCCGCATGGTTTCGCCGTGCGAAGCTGTGCCGCGAGTTTCACGATCCGCGGCTCAATTTCTTCGGCATCAACGCCTCGAAACCGCTCTCCTATTGGCGGGCGAAGGGTTGGATCGATGCCGACGATCCGCGCGGTTGGTTCCAGTGGTACTGCCGCTACTACCGAGGGCGGCGCTGCGCCGACGACGCGCGCCAGATCAAACGCTGGAAGGCGATGGCCCGGCATATCGCACAAATCAAAAAAAACTGCCGCAAGGGCGACCTGAATTGCCGGCGGCGGCAGCGCCAAGCCTTGCTGCATTGGGCCTACGACAGCCGAAAGTTCTGACCCGAATTTCTCGCCGCGCGGGCCAAGAAAAGCAACCGGGGAGGACAAATCGCTTTGTCCTCCCCGGAGATAACTCGCGGGTTACGCTACGGCCGCCGCATTACGGAGGCACGGCTTGCGAGCCGTCCGCCATGCTGCCGAGCAGCGAGAACACGTCTTTGTCGATCGAGGGTGAAAGCGACCGCACCGAGGCGTCGGCCAAACCGAAGTTCACGACGCCGTTGTGCATGCTTCCGGGCGAACGGAAGTCGCCGTTGTTCATGAAGGGCGAGGTGGGCGACCCGCCGCTTCCGCCCAGGGCGATGGCCGTGACGAAGTGCGTGGCGTCGCCGCCGACCGCCCAACCGTCGTGGCTGTACCAGTAGCCCGAGTCGCCGTCGGGAACAATGGCGGCGCGGCTGGCGCTGGCCGTCAAAGTACCGTCATTTTTCGTGTCGGTGATGCGGGCCAATTCGCCGGTCATGATGGTGTTGGAGGTGCCGTCGCGGACCGCCGCCATCGGCTGGGAGCGGTTGAGCTGGCCGAAGACGCCCCAACGTCGGGCGGCATTGAGTCTTAAGTCGTCGTAGTTGTTCGTGCCAGATTTATAATAAGTGCTGGTCGTCGGAATCTGATAAACGGACGGGAGGCTGGTGTTCGACTCGAGAGCGACCCCGGTGGTATCCATTTGATGGCTATTCGTCGAAGCAGCGGTTCCACCTTGATTGGCGGTGAAGCCCATCAAGCGCCCGGCGCATCCGCCGTAGTCGGTTCCGCCGCCTGTATAGCCATTCATCATTTCTTTGTCGAGCGCCGCCCGGAACTGGGTTCGCCGACTGGGACAGTAGAACGCCTTGATCTCAGTCATGGCCGCCGCCGAATAAGTGCGTAGGTTGGTGCCGCTTCCAGTGTTGCTGTCGGCAGTGTTGCCGCCGACCGATCTAGCAAAGTTCCAGTTTTGGTATATGGAGTCCAGTTCCATGAAGGGGAGGATGCGCAACATCCAACTCGTTCCGTGCCGATTGGTAAGGTCGACTTCAGTATTGGAGCGCGAGCGAAGGCTCCAAACGTCGACCGTCGCATTATTTCCTGGAACGGTACCGTCGCTGGTAGCGAAAATCGTTCCTTGCGGGAAGACCTTGTTCGTGGTTTCGTAATTGAGTATCGCGACACCGAGCTGTCGGAGTTGGTTGCTGCACTGCGAACGACGGGCGGCCTCGCGGGCAGCCTGAACCGCCGGCAAGAGCAGTGCAATGAGGATTCCAATGATCGTAATGACGACCAAAAGCTCTACCAACGTAAACGCTCGCCACTTCCCACGTGCTGCATGCATAAATACTCTCCTATTGAATAGATGCCGAAACCGAGCGCCGCCACGCTGCCTGATGCAAGCGTGGCGGCCATTGCGT
>CAYMQL010000349.1:0-3843 GCA_964392255.1 uncultured Planctomycetaceae bacterium
CGGCAAGGTGGACATCTCCGACCTGTCGTATTTGGGGCAGCACTGGAACCAGAGCCTATCGGGCTTCGGCGGCGAGGTGGGCACGGCGAGGATTCCCGAGCCGGGCACGCTGGCCATGCTGGTCGCCGGCCTGATGGGTTTTGCGGCTTATGCGTGGCGTAAGCGGAAGTAACGCAGCGTCGGCGGGAGCAATCTCGAAGACGATTAGCCGGTATTTTCATGCGGCATTTCGGCAAAGCGAAGCTGCCTATTTTGACCATAGAAAAAATCTGCGTCGAACGCAGTCTTCGAGTTACCCTTCTTCGAGCAATTCGATGATCTCGCGGGCGACCTCTTCGACCGATTTGCCGGTGGCGTCGACCCGCTGCCAGCAGTATTTCCGACAGAGGTCGCTGACATACGCTTGCTCGGCGCGAATCTGATCGAGCGAGGCGTAGGGTTCCAGCGGAATCGACTCCTCTTCGGCCCGGCTGCGGCGGAGTTGCTGGAGCTTTTCAGCGGCCATCGTAAGACAGTAGACGCGGTCGAACGGCAGGGCCAGCAATCCCTTGGGCGGCGGCACGCCCGGCACAAGCGGCACGTTGGCCGCAAACCAACCGCGATAGGCCAGGTAGAGCATCGTGGGCGTTTTCATCGTCCGCGAAACGCCGACCAGCACCACCTCGGCACGGTCCAGATTGTCGGCGTTCTGCCCGTCGTCGTGGCGAAAGGCGAACGAAACGGCCTCGATCTCGCGGCTCTTGGCCTCGGCAATCGCTTGGAACAGCCCGGGCTTCTCTTGCGGGGCAATGTTCAGGTGCGTGGTCAGACGTTCGAGGATCGGGCCCATGATGTCCAGCGCGTCGACGTCGTGGGTTCGGGCTTCGGTCCGCATCAGCCGCCGCAGCTCGTCGGAGACCAGCGTGTGGATGACGATGGCGTTGTTGTCCTTGGCCTCGCGGACGACGGCGCGAATTTGCCGCGGGGCCTGAATGTGGGAGCGTCGGACGAGTTTGACCGGCGCGTCCTGAAATTGGGCCAGTCCTGCCCGCAACATCCGCTGTGCGGTATCGCCGGTGGCGTCGGAGACGACGAAGACGGTGAGCATGCCGTCATGGTATCGCGACGGCGGCGTGGGTCAATCGCGATTTGATCTTGCCCCGACATTGCGATACGGGGTACAAGTCACGCGGAATGGTCATTTTCCACCACTCGGGAAAAACTCCCGACAAAGTGTTTTGTTTAGCCGGCGAACTTGTTCGCCGTGAATGCTAAGGGGTAACGCCATGCTTGGTGTAGGGCGAGTTACACAAACACTGACGCATGTTGTTATATGCCTGTCGGTTACGGCAATCGCATGGGGTCAGGCCACGCAGCCGAAGCCGGAGTCGCTCGAGGGTTTTGTCGCATTCCTGAACACCCGGGCAAAACAGGCCGAGGAGCAGCACGATCTGGACGAGGCGACAAAGGCCAAGATCAAAGGCCTGTATCAGAAGGCGTTGGCCGAGACGACGGTGGAAAGCCGGTGGGCTGCGACGGCTGCGCAACATGCGCAGCTTGCGGCGGACGCACCGAACGAATTGGCCCAGATCAATGCCGATTTAGCCGCATTGCCGGCCCAGCCGGCGGCGATTCCAACCGACGCGCCGCTGTCGCAGATCGAGCAAACCATTGCGGAGCACGAGGCGAATCTGGCCGAGTTGCGCAAGCAGTTGGCCGACGACGAGGAGGCCCTCAAGGGCGGCACGAACCGTCGGACGATCCTATCGGATCAGATTCGCGCGGCGAAGGACCGGCTGACGAAGCTGAACGAACAGCTTCAGATGCCGGCGGCCGGCGACGAGAACCCATCGCTCGATTTTGCCCGGCGAATGTTCGCGACGGCGCAAAAACGGTCGGAAGAGCAGCAGATTTCCTGCTTCGAGCAGCAACTGCTGGCCTATGGCAAGCGGACCGAACTGCTGCCGTTGCGCCGCGACCTGGATGCGCGGAGGGTCGCGTTGAAGGAAAAGGAGATCCAGCTATGGCAAGAGTTGGCGAACCAGCGCCGGCAGTTGGAAGCCGAGCGGCAGGTGCAGCAGTCGGCGTGGGAAGCAGCCCAGGCCGATCCGGCCATCCGGAAACTTGCCGACGACAACGCCGCACTGGCCGAAAAACGCAAGGGCCTGGCTCAACAGATCGTCAGCGCTACAGGGCAGTTGCAGCAAAGCGAGCAAGACCTCGGATCGCTAAGCAGCCAGTTCAAGCGCGATCAGGAAAAGGTTGATACCGTCGGCCAGACGAAAGTGATCGGGATGCTGCTGCGAAAGCATCGCGACGAGCTGCGCAAGCTGCGACGCTATGACGGCAATATCGGTTTTCATCAGCAGGCGATTAGCAATGTGGAGTTGGAGCGGCTGCAATTATCGGATGAGCGTTCGAGATTGATCGACCTCGACCAACAAACCGAAATCGTGCTGCAAAGCCTGAACGCCGTCTCGCAGAGCACCAATCTGGAGCAACTGAAGAATGCGATTCAGGACGCATTGACGACGCAACGCAAATACCTCGACGACCTGCTCACCGATCACGACACGTATTACAACAAGCTCGCCAAGCTGAAAAACGTCGAGCAACAACTGATCGATCTGTCCGAACGCTACGCCCGGTTCATCGACGAGCGTGTGCTATGGATCGTCAGCGCGCCGCCGTTGGACGATCTGCGTTTGGCCGACGTTCGGGACGCGGCATATTGGCTGGCCGGGCCGAAGGCCTTGTTGGCAATGGTCCGCGCGCTGGCCGACGACGCGAGGCAAAATCTCGCGATTTCCGTCGCGGCGTTGGGCCTGTTCTTGCTGTTGATGTACTGTCGCATGCGGTTTTTGGCCCGAATTCGAGAAATCGGCCAGCAGACAGCCCGCGGCAGTTGCTATCGGTTCTGGCCGACGCTCGAAGCGATTGTGCTGACGGCGCTGGTGGCCGTGGCGTGGCCGGGCTTGATGTGGTATTTCGGCTGGCGGCTGGGCTCGGTCGGCGATGCGTCGGGCGTGTGCAAGGTGATGAGCTACGGATTGAGCGAGACGGCCCGGGTTTTCTTGGCGTTGGAGTTGTTGCGGCACATTTGCAGTCCGCAAGGACTGGGCGAGTCGCATTTCGGTTGGTCGGCTGCGGCCCTGCGGGTATTGCGGCAGAACATTCGCTGGTTCAGCCCGCCGGGGCTGCTGCTGATGTGCGTGGCCGTGGCGATGGCGTGGCAGGAACAAAACGATCGATGGGACCCTGCGTTGGGACGATTGGCGTTCATCGCGGCGCTTCTGTGTTTCTCGCTGGCGTTGCACCGGGTACTGCGTCCTTCGAGCGTGGTGTTTCAGGCGATGATCGCCGACCGTCGCGGCGGATGGCTCGAGCGGTTTCGTTACGTGTGGTATCCGCTCTGCGTGCTGACGCCTGCGGTGCTGGCCATCATGGCGGCGGCCGGCTATCACTACACGGCCCGACAACTGACGATCCGGCTGATTCTGACGGCCTACGTGCTGGTGGGCGGGGTGGTCGCCCGGGCGATCCTGCTGCGATGGACCCTGGTGAACCAGCGTAAATTGGCGATTGAGCAAGCTCGGCAGCGGCGAGCCGCCGCACAGAGCGAAAGTAATGCCCGCGACGAGGCGGCGACCGGGGCCGAATTGCCGGCCTCGCCGACGCCCGAACGCGATTTGGCCACGATCAACACCCAGACGCGACGGCTGATCGAGTATTCGCTGGCCGTGGCGGGCTGTCTGGCGATTTGGTGTGCCTGGGTCGACGTGCTGCCGGCGTTAAGCGTCTTGAATGATGTCAAAGTGTTTCCCGCTCAAGCAATGAACACTATTACGGCGGTGGACGGCTCGA
>CAYMQL010000350.1:0-3834 GCA_964392255.1 uncultured Planctomycetaceae bacterium
GGCCCAGCGTGACGGCCAGCGCAGCCAGCACCAGGAACACCGAGAGCAGTCCGAGCGAGTACCAAGCGTTCAACAGAAAGGCATGTTTTCGGCTATGGCCCGATTGTTCGAGGAACGAAAGCACCTTCAGGCCGATGACCGGCAGAACGCACGGCATCAGATTGAGGATCAAACCGCCGAGAAAGCCCATCGCAAGAATCCAACCGAACGGCGTTTTCCGAACCTGATCGTTTTCGGCGATGCGGAGCGCCGCGGGATCGAAGACGGCTTTGCCGCTTTCGGCAGATTGCACCTGAGGGACCGCGCCCGCCCCCAGACGCGCCGCAAAGGGCAAGGCCTGCGGCGGCAAACACGACTTCGGATCACACGGCTGTACCGTCAGCGCGCCGCGAATCGTCAGCGAGGCCGGATCAACGCCCGAGTCGATCTCCAGCGGCGCCGACCACGTGACAGTGCCGTAATGGCTTTCGATCGGCAGATCGCCGAAGGCGTCGGGTTCGGTTTTCGTTTCGGGCGGGGGCGATGGCGTAAAAGAACCCGCGAGACGAACGCCCGGCGTCGCGGCGACTTCGATTTTCGTAGGCACCGGCCCGCCTTCGGGCTGCGTGATCGAATAGATGTGCCAGCCCGACGCGATGTCGGCCGTCACAAACAGCCGAGCGGGTTGGTCGGCCGCGGGGGCGGAAAATTCGGCACGCACCGACACGATATTCGCCGGCGTGGGACCAAAAAGCGAATCGCCCGACGGAGCTTGGCCCCTTGCCGGCAGCGCCAGCGTCAAAACGATAACCAGCGACGATAAACGACCCGGCCGGCGCATCAATCGATTCATAGAAAAGGCCTCGAAGGTTTGGTTGCGGTATTCTAGTCAAGCCCCGACGTCGCGGCAACGCCGTAGGCGGCTTTTTTTATGCTCAAAATGGAATGGATTTTACAATTATTGATCGGAGCCCCGATAAACGGCGAAAATTTGTTCCGGCGTCCCGATGCCTCAGCGCCTCTTCACTTTCGCGGCGAGCTCCGCTATTCTATAGGGGGTTGGATTCTCCCCGCGGGCGTGTGAACGAGGGCCGCCGTGAAACTGCTCATCGCCGTCATTCAGCCGACGAAGCTCGAAGCCGTGCGCGAGGCGCTCGAAAAGATCGAAGTGACCCGAATGACCGTCTGCGACGCCCAAGGGTTCGGGCGTCAGCGGGGGCGGACCGAAATGTTCCGCGGCAACGAATATACAACCACGCTGCTGCGCAAGGCGGCGCTGGAAATCGTGGTGAACGACGATTTTTTGGAACGCACGATCGAAACCATCGTCAACGCGGCGCGCACCGGATCGGAAGGCACCATCGGCGACGGCAAAATATTTGTTCTGCCCGCCGATCAAAGCATTGCGATCAACGACGGCTCGCGAGGCCCCGGAGCGGTTTGAGAGGGGAGAGTGGAGAGGGGAGAGTGGAGAGGGGAGAGTCGCGCGGCTGAATTTTTAATCTTTTCCTCATGGCGACGATTTCTGAAGCCTTTGCCGCCGCGATTGAACATCATCAGGCCGGACGTCTGCCGGCGGCCGAGGGAATCTATCGCCGGATTCTGCAAGCCGACCCCCGTCATGCCGACGCGACGCACATGCTGGGCGTGCTGGCCGGTCAGTCGGGCGACCATGCCGCGGCCGCCCGGTATTTCGCACAAGCCGCTTCGCTCGAACCCCATCGGCCGGAATTCCATCTGAATCTCGGAAAAGCCTATCGGGCCGTGCGGCGGTTCGCCGATGCGGTCGGCTCGTTTCGGCGGGCTGCGGAATTGGACCCGCAATTCGCCGAGGCCCACTTCAGCCTGGGCGACGCTTTGAAACGAATGGGGCAAATGGCCGAAGCGGCCGAGTGTTTGCGGCGGGGCCTCGCGCTCGAGCCGGGCCGAGCCGCCGCCCATGAAACGTTGGGCATGATGCTGGTCGGCCTTGGGCGGTTGAACGACGCCGCGGCCAGTTTTCGCCGCGCCGCCGAATTGGAACCCAACCGCCCCTCGGCCCACAACAGCCTGGGCAACGTGCTGTCGGACCTGGGACAGACGGACGAGGCCGTCGCCTGCTATCGCCGGGCGTTGCAGTTGGCGCCCGACCGGATTGAAGTTTTGAACAATTTGGGCAGCGCGCTGAAAGAGCAAGGCCGGCTTACCGAAGCAATCGCTTGTTTGGAACGTGCGGTGCAGCTCGCTCCCGATTTCGCCGAGGCCCATAGCAATCTCGGCAGCGCCTTCGAGGCGCAGGGACAAACGGCCGAATCGCTGGCCTGTTATCAACGGGCCTTGCAGCATGCGCCCGGCAACGAAGCGGTCCACAACCTTCTGGGCGGTTCGCTGCAAAAAGACGGCCGGCAAGCCGAGGCGCTCGCCGCGTTTCGGCGGGCTGTGGAGCTGAATCCGCAGTCGGCCGAGTCGCATTTCAACCTGGGCAACGCCCTGCGCGAACGCGGACAATCGGCCGAAGCGATTTCGTGTTTACAGCGGGCCGCCGCGTTGGAGCCCGATTGCGTCGCCGCCCACAATGGCTTGGGCAACGCGCTGATGGACGTCGGCCGCTACGCCGAGGCCGCGGCCTGCTACCGCCGGGCCTTGCAACTTTCGCCGAACCACACCGAGGTGCTGAATAACTTGGGCAACGCTCTGAAGGAACAAGGCCTTTTGACCGATGCGGTGGCGTGTCACGAGCAAGCGATTCGGCAGAAGCCCGATTTCGGAGAAGCGCACAACAGTCTCGGCAATGCGATGCGGGCCGAGGGCCGCTATTGCGAGGCGGCCGTCCATTACCAAAAGACCTTGCAATTGCAGCCGGAGCGGCCCGAGGCCCGCAGCAATCTGCTGGCCGCAATGCACTATCAGGTCGGCATCACGCCCGCCGAGTTGCTCGAAGCCCACGAAGAGTACGACCGGCGTCATGCCGCCGCGCTTCAGAGCGTCTGGCGGCCGCACGAAAACGATCGCGATCCCGACCGGCGGCTGCGGCTTGGTTTCGTTTCGCCCGACTTCCACCGGCATCCGGTCGCGTACTTTTTGATTCGCATTCTGGAAAATATCGATCGGGCCGAAGCCGAAATCGTCTGCTACAACAACCACGCTTATTGCGACGCCATGACCGAGCGGTTTCAGGCCGCGGCCGCGCTGTGGCGCGACGTGGTGGGCGTCGGCGACGAACCGCTCGACCGCCAGATTCGCGACGACCGGATCGACATTTTGTTCGATTTGGCCGGCCACACGGCCCAGACGCGCCTGCCGCTGTTCGCGCGCAAGCCGGCGCCGATCCAAATCACCTGGATCGGCTACGAAGGCACGACGGGACTGGCGGCGATCGACTATCTTCTGGCCGACCGATACGTCGTTCCCGAAGGCGCGGAGCCGCACCATCGCGAGCGGGTGCTGCGAATGCCCGATGGTTATATGTGCTACGATCCGCCGGCGTCGTCGCCGCCGGTCGGGCCGTTGCCGGCGGAAAATCGCGGCTGCGTTACGTTCGGCTGCTGCAACATGCTCGGCAAGATCAACGCGGCGGTCGCGGCCGCTTGGGCCAAGATTCTCCATCGCGTGCCGAACGCGCGTCTGGTGTTGAAGTATCGCGGCTTGGGCGACGAGGGCGTGCGGCGGCGATTTTTCGAGCAATTCGCCGCCGAGGGCGTTGCGCCCGAGCGACTCGAATTGCTGCCGCCGTCGAGCTATGACGAGTATTTGGCGACCTACAACCGGATCGACGTCGCGTTGGACCCGTTCCCGTTCTCCGGCGGCGCGACGACGTGCGAAGCCCTGTGGATGGGCGTGCCGGTCGTCACGCTGCCCGGCCCAACGTTTGCCAGC
>CAYMQL010000351.1:0-3831 GCA_964392255.1 uncultured Planctomycetaceae bacterium
CCTCGTGGTCAAAATGAGCAATCTCATCCGTTTAGCAGCCGCCGGCACGGCGGCTTGATACCGGGGCCGACGTTCCGTCGGCCGCTAAACAGCGATGGCGTCTTCGGAGGTCTCGCGGTACGGCCACAATTCGTTACGGCGACTCGGCCCGGCGACCCATTGTCGGGCGGCGCGCTTGTTGGTATACTGTAAGGCTCGACATTTCTTGGCGGTGGTGAACTATGGACCTGACAAAACTACGCAACATCGGCATTTCGGCCCACATCGACTCGGGCAAAACGACCCTCAGCGAGCGCATTCTGTACTATGCCGGGCGCATCCATCGCATGCAGGAGGTTCACGACGGCGGCAGCGGCGGCGGGGCCACGATGGACCACATGGAGCTCGAAAAAGAGCGCGGCATCACCATCACTAGCGCCGCCACACAGGTCGCATGGGGCGACGCCACGATCAATCTGATCGACACGCCCGGCCACGTCGATTTCACCGTCGAGGTGGAGCGGAGCTTGCGAGTTCTCGACGGGGCCGTGCTGGTCCTCTGCGCGGTGGGCGGGGTTCAGGCCCAGTCGCTGACGATCGACCGCCAGATGCGGCGCTACCACGTGCCCCGGCTGGCGTTTATCAACAAGATGGACCGCATCGGCGCCGATCCCGACAAGGTGGTCGAGCAGTTGCGGGCGAAGCTTAGTTGCGACGCGATGCTTATGCAGCTTCCGATCGGTCGCGAGGCCGATTTCGAGGGCGTCGTCGACCTGTTGGCCGAGAAGGCCGTGTATTTCGACGGCACGAACGGCGAGACGGTTCGCGTCGAGGCGATTCCGGCCGAAATGGCGGCCGAGGCCCGCGCGGCCCGCCACCGGCTGCTCGAGGCCCTTTCGATGTATAGCGACGAGTTGATGGAGATTTTGCTGTCGGAAGAAGAGCCGCCGCTGGAGCTGGTCGAGTCGGTGCTGCGGTCGGCCGTGGCCCAGTTGGAGTTCACGCCGGTCTTTTTGGGCACGGCCTATCGGAACAAGGGCGTGCAGCCGCTTTTGGACGCGGTGGTCCGGCTGCTGCCGTCGCCGCTGGATTGCACAACCAAGGCCTTCGCCAAGGACGCCCAGGGCCAGCAGAAAGAGATCGAGCTGACGCCCGACCCCGAGAAACCCACCGTGGCGATGGCGTTCAAAATCGCCGAGGACTCATACGGTACGCTGACGTTCATGCGGATTTATCAGGGCCGCTTCCAGAAGGGCGGCACCTATGTGAATCAGCGGACCGGCCGCAAAGAGCGGTTCAGCCGCATCGTGCGGATGCACGCCGACCAGCGCGAGGACATCGACGAGGCTCAGGCCGGCGACATCGTGGCCGTGTTGGGCGTCGACTGCGCCAGCGGCGACACCTACGCCTCAGTGCGCGACTACTGCACGCTTCAAAGCATGTTTGTGCCCGAGCCGGTCATTCGCATGGCTGTTGCGCCGCTGGCCCGCGACGGCGCCGACCGGCTGAGCAAGGCCCTGCACCGCTTCCGCCGCGAAGACCCGACGCTGCACGTCTCGACCGACGACGAAACGGGCGAAACGATCATCGCCGGCATGGGCGAGTTGCATTTGGACGTGTACGTCGAGCGCATCCGCCGCGAATACGGCGTCGAGGTCGAGGCCGGCGCGCCGAAGGTGAACTATCGCGAGGCGCCCACGCAGGCCGCCGAGTTCAACACCCGGCACCGCAAGCAGACCGGCGGATCGGGCCAGTACGCCCACATCGTCGGCCGGCTCGACGTGGTGCCCGAGGACGCGGAAGACACGTTTTTGTTCGAAGAAAACGTCGTCGGCGGGCGGATTCCCAAGCAGTACATTCCGGCGGTGGAAAAAGGCTTCCGGTCGATGTTGGCCAAGGGCCCAATCGCGCGGTATCCGGTCGTAGGGCTGGCCGTTTATCTCGAAGACGGCTCGTACCACGAGGTCGACAGCTCCGATCTGGCGTTTCAGGTCTGCGCCCAGACGGCGATGCGCGAGACGTTTCCCAAAACGCGGCCCGTGCTGTTGGAGCCGGTGATGAAGATCGAAATCGAGTGCCCCAGCCAGTTTCAGGGATCGGTCGTCGGCAATCTGACCTCGCGCCGCGGCATCGTGATGGCCACCGAAACGCGCGGGGCCGAAAGCCGCATCGAGGGCGAGGTCCCGCTGGCCGAGACGTTCGGCTATTCGACCGATCTGCGCAGCATGACGCAAGGACAAGGCACCTTTACCCTCGAGTTCGCCCGATACAAGCGATTGCCGCGCAATCTGGAAGAAGAAGTGATCGCCGAGCGGCGCAAAGCGGCGATGGCCGGCGCGTTGTAACGGCGAAGAACTCCACGGCTACGGCGTAAACTCGGCCGTCGGGTCGAGCCCTTCGACGAATCGGGCCAACAGATCGGCGGCCCGATCGGCGTCGTCCAGCGAAATCATCTCGACCGGGCTGTGCATGTAGCGGTTCGGGATGCTGACCAGGCCCGCGGCCACGCCGGCCCGATTGATCTGAATGGCGTTGGCGTCGGTGCCCGTGGCCTTGGCCGAGGCCGCCAACTGATAGGCAATCTGATTCTGGTCGGCCGCCTGGATGAGCCGCTCGACCAGCTTGTGGTTCATGTTCGGACCGCGATGGATCACCGGTCCGCGGCCGAGCCGGATGTCGCCCTCCTCTTTTTTCTCGATCGTCGGGCAGTCGGTCGCGTGGGCGACGTCGACGGCGATGCCGATTTGCGGATCGACGCCGTAGGCGCTGGTCCGGGCGCCGCGGAGGCCGATTTCTTCTTGAACCGTCGAGACGGCGTAGAGTCCGCAGGCGAGTTTTTTCGACGCGCCTTGGCATGCCCGGCGCAGGGCCTCGATGACGACCCAGCAGCCGGCTTTGTCGTCCATCGCGGGCGAGACGGCTAGATTGTTCCGTAGCGCGTGGAAGCCAAGCGCGACGGTAACCGGATCGCCGATGCGAACCGCCGAGGCGGCCTCGTCTTTGTTGGTCGCACCGATGTCGAGCCAAAGGTCTTTCATCTTCGGCACTTGCTTCCGCTCTTCCTCGGTCAACAGATGGATCGGTTTGCGGGCGATCACCCCCAGCACCGGTCCGCCGGCCGACCAGACGGTCATGCGCTGGCCGATCAACATTTGCGGGTCCCAGCCGCCGATCGGCTGAACGTAAAGGAATCCTTCGTCGTCGATGTGCTGGACGATCAGTCCGATCTGGTCGCAGTGGCCGGCCAACATGACGCGCAGCGGGCAGTCGGGGTTTTTGACCACGATCACGTTGCCGTGTAGGTCGGTGCGCACTTCGTCGGCAAAGCCCTTCACATAATCGCGAACCACTTGCTGCAATTCGCCTTCGTAGCCCGAGGGGCTAGGCGTTTCTAATAGGGTTTTCAGAAAATCGAGGGCTTTCGGGTCCAAAGCGATATCCTCCGGAACGTGAATACAGAACATGGGATGCAGAACGATGAACGGTCAGTATTGCAGTTTTCCGCCGTTCTGCAAGCCGTTGTTTGCAATGCTGAAATAAAAGAGGCGGCCGTATTATCGGCCGTTTTTCTCATTTTTGCCGTGCTCGGAACGGGGCAACTCTCCGGGATTTCTGCCGCACCCAACCATTGCCATTGCTTGCGATTTTCGCAGGCCGTCGCGATAATTGGACGTAGCCGCTAGTCCTTAAACCAGCGAACCTTTCCTGCTGAGTGCCGTCTGGGAGGGGGTATTGTTGACATGAATCGTGTGGTTTGCTAAATTAAATCCTATTCTATCTACGGTCATCTGTAACCGTTCACACCCTGGGGAGCAATGAGGGGGCGGATTGATGGGCGAGATGCGATTCGAC
>CAYMQL010000352.1:0-3822 GCA_964392255.1 uncultured Planctomycetaceae bacterium
GAGTCGGACGACGGCGAGTCATTGGTTTGCGATCTTTGCCCGCGACACTGCGCGTTGAAGCCGGGCCAGCGGGGGTTCTGCTTCGTGCGTGAAAATCGCGACGGCCGGGTCGTCTCGACCACCTACGGGCGCAGCACCGGCTTTTGCATCGACCCGATCGAGAAAAAACCGCTCAACCAGTTCTATCCCGGCACGGCCGTACTCTCGTTCGGCACGCCCGGCTGCAACCTCGGCTGCACCTTCTGCCAGAATTGGACGATGTCGCGGGCCAAGGACATCGAGGCGGCTTGTCAGCGGGCATCGCCCGAGGCCATCGCCGCCGCCGCGGTGCGGCACGGCTGCCGCAGCGTCGCCTTCACCTACAACGATCCGATCATCTGGGCGGAATACGCGATCGACACCGCCCGGGCCTGCCGCGCGGCGGGCGTCAAAACCGTGGCCGTCACGTCGGGCTACATTTCCGACGCGGCCCGGGCCGAATTTTTCGATGCGATGGACGCCGCCAACGTCGACCTGAAAGGTTTTACCGATCAGTTTTATCGCGACTATTGCGGCGGCCGCTTGCAGCCGGTGCTCGACACGCTCCGCTGGCTGGCCCAGCGCCGCGAAACATGGCTGGAGATCACCAATTTGATTATTCCGCAGGCGAACGACTCGCCGGAAGAGATCGCACGGATGTGCCGCTGGATCGTCGAGGAACTGGGGCCCGACGTGCCGCTGCATTTTTCGGCGTTTCATCCCGATTTCAAGCTGGTCGACCGCCGCTCGACGCCGCCGGCCGTGCTGCAAGCGGCTTGGGCTGCAGCCCGCGATGCTGGTTTACGCTATGTTTATACGGGCAACGTTTTCGACCCCGAGCACCAGCACACGTACTGCCCCGGCTGCGGCCGGGCGGTGATCCGGCGCGACGGCTACGACCTGACGGCGTCCGACATCCGCGACGGCCGCTGTGTCTTTTGTCAGACGCCGATCGCCGGGCGATTCGACCCCTCGGCCGGCACGTGGGGCGGAAGGCGGATGCCGGTTGAGATTGCGGAAGGATGAAGGATGAAGGATGATCTGAAATCTGGTTGAGATTAAGGACCTATCCCAACAGTCTCCTCTCCCTTTGGGAGAGGGTTAGGGTGAGGGCATTTGAGCGATAAACGCGTTTTCTTCCTTGTGGGGCTTCACCAAGCCCTCACCCCCGGCCCCTCTCCCAAAGGGAGAGGGGAGCTGTTCGCAGAGCGAAGGAGATTGTTATGGATTGCTCATCGGTTCGACCACCGGATGCGGACGGCGGCGCATCGCGGCCGACGTTCAGCAAAGAGCAGGAAGCGGCGATTTTCCGCGCGGCGGGCCAGCGCGTCGCGGCGGCCGTGCGGCACGAACGCGCCGAATCGACTCGCGTCCTGTTGGCCGATGCCGTCGATACGCCCGTCTATGGCGCGTTCGTCACCCTGCGTCGAGCCGGCCGGCTGCGGTCTTGCTGCGGACACATTCAGGCAAACGTGCCATTTTGCGAGGCGTTGGAACACGCGGCTTATCGTGCGGCCACTTCGGATCCGCGTTTTCCGCCGATCTCGGCCGACGAACTGGACGAGCTCGACATGGACGTGTGGATTCTTTGGGGGCCCGAGACGGTCGCGGCTCGCGGCGAGGACCGCGTCAACGCGGTGACGATCGGCAAGCACGGTCTGTTGATCTCGCGCGGTCCGGCCCGGGGCCTGCTTCTGCCCGGCGTTGCGATCGATCATCGGCTCGATGCTTTGGGGTTTTTGCAGCAGGTGTGCATCAAGGCCGGGCTGCCGACCGACGCCTGGAAAGACGACGACACAGAGTTGCAGGTGTTTCAGGGCGACGAAATTCGCGGCCGGCTGATGCCGGGCGGATCGCCGGTCCGTCGCCCGGCCGCCGCGGGCACGTTTTATCCAGGCGACGCCCGCAGCATGCAGCAAATGGTCGATCAACTATTGGCCGCCGCCGCGCCAAGCAAGCCGGAACCGTGGCCCGGCGTACTGGTTCCCCATGCCGGCTGGGTGTACTCGGGCCGTTTGGCCGCGGCCGTATTCCAAAGGGTGCTGATCCCAGAACAAGCGATTATTCTGTGTCCGCGGCATCGCGGCGAAGGCGCCCGTTGGGCCGTCGCGCCGCACCAACGATGGCTGCTGCCCGACGGCGAAGTGGCGTCCGATCCCGAGTTGGCCGCGCGACTGGCGGCCGGCATTACGGGCCTGGAGCTTGACGCGGCCGCGCATCGCGACGAGCACGCCATCGAGGTGCAACTGCCGCTTCTGGCCCGGCTGGCGCCGCAGGTCCGCGCGGTGGGCATCGCAGTGGGCCACAGCCCGCTGCCGGATTTGCTGCGTTTCGGCGGCGAGTTGGCCGACGTACTTGGCGACATGCCCCAGCGTCCGCTGCTGATTGTCTCGAGCGACATGAACCATTTTGCCGACGACGCCGAGACGCGCCGCGTCGACCGGATTGCGCTCGACGCCATCGCAACGCTCGATCCGGCCCGGGTGTACGAGACCGTCGAGCGCAACCGCATCAGCATGTGCGGCATGGCGGCCTGCGTGGTCACGATGGAGTCGCTGCGCCGGCTCGGCTGCCTCAACCGTTGCGAGTTGGTCGGCTACGCGACCAGCGCCGAGGCCGGCGGCGACGCGGGCCGCGTGGTCGGCTACGCGGGGCTGCTGTTTGGATAGCCGCTCACTTCGCCTCGGCGCCGTTGCCCGAGCGGAATCCTTTGCGGAGAAAGTAGATCCCCGCCGGTAGGCAAGTCGCACACACGAAGGTGTCGAAGACCGCCTCGGGCACGACCAGATCGCGTTGAAGCACAATCAGCCCGTTGGGCAATATTTGGGCCAACAGGATCGCCCCGGCTGCAAGTCCAAGGGCCAACAAACCCGCTCCGATGCCGCATTGATCGTCTGCACTCATCGCATCGCACCTCCTCGTGCGTCAGCGTGGTTACTGGGCGAACGGATCGTCCGAATCCGCTTCCGTCTCAGCGGGCTTCTTCTCCTCGGCAAAGGGATTCTCTTCGGCGGCTTTTTCTTCTGCTTCTTTCTTCGGCTTTGCCGCGGGCGGTTCTTCCGCGTCGGCCGACGAATCCGCCGCCGGCTCGGCGACGGGCTCGGGGGCCGGTTCGACGGCCAGGTCGGGCATCTCGACCGACTCGGGCGGGGGCGGCGGCTGACGCAGCACGCGCGATTCCTCGCGACGAAGGGCCTCGTACCGGGCCTTGCGAATCCGCTCCAACTTTTTCACGATGGCCATCCGGGCTTCGGCCCGATGTTTTTCCAAGGCCGCGCGGCCCTCGCCCTGCACGCGCTCCAACGACTTCGACACGTTGTAAAACTTGTTGGCGTCGCGGCTTTCCAGTTCCGCGCCCCGCTGGAAATCGCGCTCCGCTTCCTGGGTGCGGCCCAGTCGAAGCCCGGCCAGCCCGCGGAAATAATACGTTCGCGGGTCTTTCGATCCGCCTTTGATGACGGCTGTGAGTTGTTCGTACGTCTTGACGTAGTCGCCCGAAAAATACGCATGAACGCCGACGCCGTACGCCTGCGTCAGGACGGCGTCCTGGGCCTGCGTCGATGCCGCGCCGAGCCATGCCAGTCCCCCGACCAGCAAGACGATAATGCGAAACATGAAAATGCGCTCCTGGGTAGACTGCGAGACTGGCCCGGCCGGGTAAACTGTGACCGACATTGCAGGCCGCGCCCCTCGATGGTAATTGCTGCGGGCCAAAAGATCAAGCAAGGGGCCCCTGCGAAGCACACTTTACGCCGGCTTCTGCGTGTCAGGTAAAACATGTCGCAATAGCCGGGGGCAAACAGT
>CAYMQL010000353.1:0-3820 GCA_964392255.1 uncultured Planctomycetaceae bacterium
AGCACTTACAGACGGCGTAACCGACCGAATTGGAAACGGCATTGAGTGGCACCCTGCACTGGCGTAGCCAGTGGCACCCAAAATCTTAACTGTGTCAGAGCTCTAGTCCGGCGATTGAGTACAACCAACCGCGGCAATTGGAGGCCTGACCGCCGACGGTTCTGGGTTCTGCGGTTTGCGTTATTTCGCACTTGACGCGGAGGCGATGGGTTTGCTATTTTTCGCCCCCTATTCCTACGGGATTCCTTTGCGGCATCCCACACGGCGTTACCTTCTCGGCCGTAGGTGGCAGATTGCAATGACGTACTGCTCGCCCTTATTCGCCCGAATCGGATTTTTACTAATCACTGCCGCATTAACGCCGCTAGGCGTTGGCTGTGCGTCGCGGATGCATCGGGCCGACAGCCTGCCGCCGGAGCTGGTCGCTCCGCCGACGTTCGATCTGAACGCGATCAATCTTTCCGGCTTGAGCAACGAGTCGGTCAGCGTCGAGGTGATTCAGCCGGGCGACGTATTGGAAGTCACGATGGTGACCGACTACAGCAAACTGACGACGACGTCGGCGCCGGTTCGCGTGGCCGAGGACGGCACGGTGGTGGTTCCGTTGGTGGGGCGCGTTCCGGTGGCGGGCATGGAGGTCGAGCTGGCCGAGCAAACGATCAACGCGCAGAGCATTGCGCGCGGGGTGTTCCGGAATCCCTGCATTACGGTGACGATGAAGCAATGTCGCACGCGGAAGGTTACGGTGGCCGGCGCGGTCAATAAGCCGGGGGTCCATGAATTGCCGCGCGGTTCGACGTCGCTGATGGCGGCGTTGATCGCTGCCGACGGATTGAGCAAGGAGGCGAGCACGGAAGTGGAAATTCGCCGCACCGATTCGCGGCAAGTGGCTGCCGCCGGCGGGGCGTATGCGGGCGCAGCGGGCGGCGCCGTCGAGGCGGTCTCGTATCAACAACCGATGAGCCCGGCGGGGCCGGAAGTGCTGAAGGTCGACCTGGCCGCGGCCGCCGGCGGCGCGGTGCGCGTGCCGGAGCTGGCCGACGGCGACGTCGTTCATGTGACCAAACGCATGCTTCCTCCGCTGCATGTGATCGGACTGGTGCAGAAGCCCGGCGAGTTTGCGTATCCGGTGGACAAGGAAATTCGCGTTCTCGATGCGTTGGCGCTGGCCGGGGGCGTGGCGAATCCGGTGGCCGAGGAGATCGTCGTGATTCGGCAAGCGGCCGGCGCGGCCGAGCCGGCGCGCATCGCCGTGAGCCTTCAAGACGCGAAGCACGGCCGAGACAACATCGCTTTGGCGCCGGGCGACACGGTTAGCGTCGAGCAGACGCCGGCCACGGTTGCCGTCGGCGTCGTGCAGACGTTTTTCCGAGTTTCTCTCGGAGGATCGATGTCGTGGTTTTAGCGGAGCGTGAACAACTGGACCGGTTGCTGCTGCGGGCGGTCGACGCCTGTCTTGCGGGCGTCGTGTTTCTGGTTCCGCTGATGATGGGCGGTCGGCACGCGCTCGGGCAACTTGTGCTGACGATTTTGGCGGTCGGCGCGGCCTGGGCGTGGGCCGTTCGGCAGGGGCTGGGCAAGGGTTTCGCTTGGCGGCCGGTGCGGGTTGCGCCGTTGTTGTTGGCCGGGACGGCGCTGGTCGCGATCACCGCGGCGCCGATGTCGCCGGAGTGGTTGGC
Organism: uncultured Planctomycetaceae bacterium; assembly: GCA_964392255.1. Taxonomy (GTDB): domain Bacteria; phylum Planctomycetota; class Planctomycetia; order Pirellulales; family Thermoguttaceae; genus CAYMQL01. The sequence continues at coordinate 1,680 of CAYMQL010000353.1, forward strand.
ATGGCTGGCGCCGCGTACCGTCGAGTTGCTGCCGGTTTGGACCGAGCGGTCGGCGAATCCCGCCGGATTGGGCCCGTGGAGCTTTCTTTCGCTAACGCCCGGCGAGACGCGCACGGCGCTGGTGTTGTTTCTCGACTATGTGCTGCTGTTTTTCGTCGCCGTGCAGCGCATTGAAGGCGTCGAAGACATCGAGCGTCTGTTGCGTTGGTGTGCGCTATCGGCCGTTGTGGCGGCGTCTTTTGGGCTGGTGCAGTATTTTGCCGGCAATGGAAAGTTTTATTGGTTTTATCAACACCCCTTTACGACGAGCGAAGGCGCCGCCAAGGGCGCGTTCAGCAACCGCAACCATTTCGCGGATTTTCTCGCGTTGGGCGTCGGTCCGTTGATTTGGTGGTTTCAAGACGCATCGCACCGCATGCGCCGCCGCGCCGGTCGCTCGCACGATCGCGAAAGACACCGGGCGGAACGGCTGACCTATTTGCTCGGACTCGCGTTGGCGGCGGTTTTGTTCGCGGGGCTCATGTCGCTTTCACGAGGCGGGATTGCGGTCTTGCTGCTGGCCGCGGCCATTTGCACGGGCGTGTGTTTCGCCGCGTCGGCGGTCGGCCGCCGGTTTGTCGCGGGGCTGGCGGCGGTTGGTTTGCTGATCGCGGTTTCGCTGGCGGTATTCGGTTTCGACCAAGTCAGCGAACGGCTGGACGATTTTTCTTCCGGCTCGCTTGAACAGCTCGATCAACATGCGGGCCGAAGGACGATTTGGACGGCGGCCGCGCGGATTGCCGCTGCGCATTTTCCGCTGGGCGCGGGTGTGGGAAGTTTCCGCGATGTTTATCCCCTCTACACCGACGCCCTGCCGAGCGAATGGCTCCGATATGCGTATGCGGAGAGCAGCTACTTGCAGATTGCGGCGGAGACGGGCGTTGTCGGGCTGACGCTGGCGCTGGTCGGCGCGGGGGCGGTCGGGTTTTGGTGCGTCGGCGGGATTCGGCCGTCCACGGCCTCGCGTTTGCGGGTGTGCGCGGCGGCTGCGGCGGGCAGCCTTGGCGCCTTCGCCGTTCACGGCCTGGTCGATTTTGTCTGGTACGTGCCCGGCTGCATGGCCATGGCGACGCTTTTGGCGGCGTGCGCGCTGCGAATTAATCAATTGCGAGGGCAGGGCATCGAGGAGACGCGGGCCGGCGCGGGCGGCTGGGTTGGAAGTCAAGGCGGAGGCTCGACGGCGATGCGAACGCCGCCGGCGGTTTCGTCCCGAGCGGGTAGGTTGGGATGGTCCGGCGCCGCAATCGTCGTAACGGCGTTCGGGGCGTGGATGATCCACACTTGCGTTGGGCCGGGCGTTGCACAGATTTACTGGGATCAATACAAGTATGCGCGGGAGCAGACGCAGATTCATTCGCCGGGCTCGCTTGCCGGAGCGCTGGCCGACGAGTCGGTGCAACGCCGGTGGGTCGGTTGGTTGGAGTCGGCCGTGCGCTGGCAGCCCGAGAACGCCGAGGCCCACGCCGCATTGGCCGAGACGCACCTTCGGCTTTTCGAGCGATTGCAGACGGAGGGCGAAAATCGGATGCCGTTGTCCGCCATTCGCGACGCCGCGGTGCAATCGCGATTCCAATCGCGCGAGGCGCTGAACGAGTGGCTTTTGCGCGCGGTGGGCGAACATTGGAGGCATCTGGACCTTGCGTATTATCACACCCGGCGTGCGCTGGCGCTGTCGCCCTTGCAGGGCCGGGCCTATGTTTATCTTGCCGACTTGTCGTTTCTCGTGGGGGCGGATGCAGCGATTCGCCGGGCCTACATCGAGCAGGCCTGCCGCGTGCGGCCGTTCGACGGCGCCGTGCTTTATGCCGCCGCCGGGCAATCGCTTCAAGACGGCGACGCCGCCGGCTGGCTAGAAGGCTGCAAGCGGGCCTTTCAGCGCGGACGCCAGCAGCAACAGCAGATTATCCTTGATCTGGCGGCCGGCATGCCCGACGAAAACCTATCCGGCGTCGTCGATCTGATGCTCCGCGAGTTTCCGCTCGATCTGACGGCCCTGCGAATTTTGTACAACACCGTTGCCAAGCGATGCACGGCGGAACAACTAACGCCGCTCTTGCAGCGTCGAGCCGAACAGGCGGAGGTCGAAGCGGCCGCCCTGGACG
>CAYMQL010000354.1:0-3811 GCA_964392255.1 uncultured Planctomycetaceae bacterium
AATATCCGATAGCCGGGAGCTAACAGCTCCCGGAATGTGCGCAAATATAGTAATCGTACTTGTGTTCCGGGAGCTGTTAGCTCCCGGCTATCTTCTTGTTCTGTAGCTTTTCTGAGACGCGACAAACAACGCGTCTCTCATCTTGTATCGTATATCTGCCGCACGAAGTTGCCCATTGCCGTCAGGGGGATTTCGCCTGCGGCGGCAGTTCTTGCGCAGCTTGCCCTTTCGGATCACCGTCGGCGGACACTGGGGGCTTCTTGTCGGTTTCGCCGGTTTTTTCGGGCTGCGGAAGCTCGACGCCGCCGCGCAGATTGTCGCCGTCGCGCAGCCGGCGCAACCGGCCGTCGAGTTCGATCACAACCTCCCGAGTCGAAACGATCGAACGCACCGTGCCGCGCAGCGGGCCAATCTGAAAACTCTCGCCCTCGCTGAGTTGCCACGTCTTCCCCGACGTCCGGTCTTGCAGCCAGACCTGCCGGGCGTCGTTGACCGCGGTGAACCCCGTGACGAACGCATGTTGGGCGGGGTCGACGTTGTTGCCGGTTTTCGCCGGCGCGCTTGGGGCATACGGCGCAAACAGGTTGCGTTTGACGATCGGGTCGCGATAGTCTTCGAGCTTCGCCAGTTTTAAGCCCTCGCCCGGCTCTTCGCTGAGCTTGTCTTTGCGGGTCGCCTCGGGCAGCGAAAGGGCGTCGATCGTCATGCCGACTTCCAAATCGCGCGAGTTTTCTAGCGGTTTGAGGTCCATCTGGCGGATCTGGTGCAAATGGCCCGCCGCATAAAAATCGTACAGAAATTTGGTCACGTCGCCCAAACCGGCGTGGGCCTGAAGCTTGAACGAAAGCCGCGTGTAGGCGCCGCGGCGGGTTTCGCGTCCCATCGATTCGACGCTCACCCGGCGAAAATTGGCGCCGCCGGCCAAGCTGGTGAGCCAGTGCCGGTAGAGCGATTCGGCGACGTTTGGCTCCGAAGGCAGCGAGCGGCGTTGCCACTGTACGAGCCGGCGGCGGTCGCGGTCGGCCGCGTCGAGCAAGTCTTGTTTGGCCGCCAGATCGATCCGATGTTGCTCGCGCGCCGCGCGGAGCTGTGCGGCCGAGCGATCGTCGCCGCTAAAGGCGAGAAACCACACCGTCGCCAGCAGCAGCAATCCGCCCGCGGTCGCAGCCAGGATTTTTTCGCGGTGTTGCCAGTTCACGGCTTCGTCCTCCGCGGCAGCGAAATCGAAGCCTCGAATCGCCAGGGATATTTTTGCTGCGAGGCGTCCTCCCAACTGCGCTTGCCGACGATCTGGTTGCCGGCGGTCCGAACGGCCTGTTCCATTTTTGCGACGACTTCGGCGTTGCGGGCCGCTCCTTCCAGCGAGGCCTGGCTTCCGGTTTGCCGGACCATAAAGCCCAGCTTGCTGAGCACCGCGTCCGGGGCCGCCGGGAATCGCTCGTTCAGGCCGTGAAGTTGATCGAGCCAGACGACCTCGCCGTCGGTCCATTTGGCGATTTCCGCCGCGTTGGTCCGCAAGGTTTTCGCTGCGGCCGCTTGGGCGTCGAGCGATCTCGAACGGGCCTCCAACCGTTTCACTTCGCTGCTCAATAGGTAGTGGTCGACGCGGGCATAGACCAGATACGCCAACAGCAACGCGGCGGCGGCCGCACCGGCGAGAATCCACTGCCGGCGTCGGTCGGGCGATTCGGCGCGGCGGCGGGGATGCAAAAAATCAATCGCGTGGCCCTTCTGACTGGCCTCGGCCAGTATCATGCCCAAAAGCGGCGCGAATCGCCCGCGATGCGACGGCGACGAGCGCTCAATCGCCGTGCCTAGCTCCAAGTCGGCGAACGGATCGATCGATTCGACGGGCATCCGCCATTCAGACTCGATGTTTTCGGTCAACGCAAGGTGCAGCGGCTCTTTGCCGCAGAGGACGACGGCCTCGACCTTTTGGCCGGCCAACTGGTTTTGCGCCGCGGCCATGGTCAGGCGGATTTCGGCCATCAGCGCCGGCAGCGAAGGCGAATCGCCGTCCAGCCGCGTGGTGCGCAGGAAGACCGCCTTGCCGTCCAATACAACCGTCAGATCGGCCTCGTCCGAAAGCAGATCGACCAGCAGCCGCAGTCGGCCTTGCGTTTCATTCTTGCCCGACAGCAAGGAAGCGGCCTCGCAGGGGCGCAGCAAGAGCCGCTGGAGCTTCAGTCCCGCCGCTTGGCATACGCCTTCAATTTGTGCAATCGCAGCCGGCGCGATGGCCGTCGCCAACACGACGCGCGGCGCAGAGGGGCCGTCGTCGATGGGCACGAAGTCCAACAGCCAGTGTTCGTCGAGTTCGTTGAACTCGCGGGCCGCCTGGAAACGGACCATCTCGGGCAGGTCGGCGTCGGGGGCCGGCGGAAGCTGAATCTGCCGCAGTTCGATGCTCGTTCGTCCAACGGCCACCAGCGCCGGCGGGCGGCCGATGCCGCGGGCGTCGAGCTCGGCGGCGATTTTTTCTCCAAGCCGCTTTTCGGCCGTTTCCGCCGTACTCTCGGATTCGTTCCAGGGGATCGAGAAGGCATGTTCGATCGCCGCACGGCCGCCCCGGATTCCGGCGACTACCGCCCGTATCTCACGACTGTCCCATTCCAACGCGAGCAGTTGAGGCATTTGAAGGGCTCACCTTGGATTCGAATTGGCGGTTGCGCCGCCTTGGGCGGGCTTCTCGGCGAGAAAGCCCAAGGGCAGCCGGCTGACATCTTTCCAGAATAATAGCTTGGTCGGCGGTTGGCTAGCATCGAAAATCACTTCCAGGCGCGCGGTGGGGCCGCCCTGGTCGAAGGTGCCCATCACCTGGGCCCGATATACGCCGCCGCCGGCCGTGATGAACGGGAACATGGCTTTCATCGCCTTCAGCGGCACAAGCCCCTCGATCAGGGGCCATGCCGCACACGCGCGGCTTTCGTCGGCCAGCGCGGGGTCTTCCTCGCGATTGGCGATCATCTGATCGGCCAGATCGGAAGTCATTTCGGGGATGCACATCAAGACGGCCCGCGGCGCCTGGTTGATGTTGATTCGGCCGCGAATCGTCTTGCTGGAATCGACGGCCGTATTTTCTAAAAGCTTAGGCAAATAGCCGCTCATCGTGCCGGTGTTTTCGCTGAAAGGCGAATTGACGACCGTCGTCGTGCGCTGCTGTCCTTGTTGGACGGTCTTGCTTGTGCGGGCGCCGATCAGGTCCAACGGGCTGACGAAGCTATGGGCGGCCTTTTTCGAGAAGTCCAGTCCGCCGGGACTTCCTCCGCCTGTTCCGCCGTTTTGATTGCCGCTGCTTTGCCCGCCGCCGGGTTGTCCGCCGCCGCTTTGATTGTTGTTCGAACCGCCGCCGTCCGTCGACGGGTCGCCCCCGTGTGCGCCGGGGGACGGCCCGGTCTGGGGGTACAAGACGACGAAATTGGCCGTCGCCTCGTCGAAGGTGGTTTTGAGTTTTTCGTGAAGGCCTTTCAGGTCGTCGTCGTTCAGATTGATTTTGGCGCTGCCTTCGGACGTGAGATTGGATTCGGCGCTGTAGAGCGTCAGATAGGGCGCCCAGCCGTGATCCATCGAGCCGTCGGCGTTGTCGACGTTTTCCAGTCCGCCGACCGTCGCGCCGTCGGCCGGAACCGCGCCCATCCGGACCGCGTCCGCCCCAAAAAGCAACTGCGGCGTCACGCCGCGAACCAACAGCAACTCCTCGATCGAAAGCGGCGGTCCGTTGCGCGGGGCGTACGGCGGCGAAAGCGAGGCGTAATAATCGGCCTCGGCGCCCTGCGAACGCGGCGAGTCGTCGGCGTCGAGCCAATCCAGA
>CAYMQL010000355.1:0-3809 GCA_964392255.1 uncultured Planctomycetaceae bacterium
GTGCAAAAAGAATCCGCTGTCGCCGATAAATGCGTTGCCGATGCTGAACATCAGCCCAAAGCCCAAGGCCCAATAGGCGATACTGCCGAAGCAGTAGTCCAGCAGGTTTTTCATCAGGATGTTGACGGCGTTTTTGGCCCGCGTGAAGCCGGTTTCGACCATCGCGAAGCCGGCCTGCATCCACATGACCAGAAACGCGGCCACGAGCGTCCACACGGTGTCCAGATCAATGGACTTGCTGTCGAGCGCTGCTTGAACGTCTTCGGCGGTGAGCGTTTTTGCGGCTGCGGAGGCGGATTCAGCATCGGCCGCCAGCACAGGCAACGTCACAAGAAAGACAGACGACAACGCGATTGCACACATCCATCGTTTGGTCCACAGAGACATCGCAGCAACCTCGAAAAAATTAGGATCATGGAATTCAACAACGGGCAACGTGGCAACCGTATGCAATCTTCGTGCCACGATTGATTTGCTGCGGGGCGAGACGCCCGATTTGACCGGCGAGCATCGCTTGTTGCTCGCGTCGCAAATGGCTTTGGCCAAAGAACTAAGCGAGGCCGAACGGCGGGATTGAAGAATGGAGTGCGGAGAAAAACTTACACGCAATACGACGGCGATTTTTTGGAAATGCCAAAATCACACGCATGCAATGCGCGAAACATGGGCAGTTCATTGGATGTGACGCAAGTATTCGTGTAATTTTGGCTCGTCGGGCAAGTCGTTGAACTTGAAGCTTGCCGCTTCGATGCCGCGACGCCGAGCCGAACTCGATTGCCCGGCCTAGCGCGCAAAAAAACCGCCGGCAGGTGGAAACCACTGCCGGCGGCTTGGGGACCGTTCTCTTTTTCGGACGGCAACGAGCGACCATACGCTCGGCCGCCCCGACGATCGCCTTAGTAGGTGAAAATCACGTCCAGGCCCAACTCTGTAGGGTGCGTGCTTGCACGCACCTGATTTCACAGCAAATCCGTATTGGTGCGTGCACGCACGCACCCTACTAAGGCTAAGGCTTAGTAGGTGAAAATCACGTCCAGGCCGCCGGAAAGCTGCGTACTCTCGCGTCCGTCGTTGAACGGCTGCGAGGCGGCCCCGGCAAATGCGTTGTACCAGTCGTAACGAAGTTCCGGGCGAATCGTGATGTTGGCGTGCGGCTTGTAGTTGAAGCCGCCCGTGACCTCGTAGTAGTTGCCGGGATTGTCGCCGCCCGAAATCCGGGCACCCTGCGGGTCCTGGAACCACTCGATCCGGCCGGCAAACGACCAGCAATCGTTGATCTTGCGAATCAGATAGTTGCTGACGCCGTACCACTGGCTGTCGGCGGCGCCGGTGCTGTAGTTGCTGCCTAGGTCGTGCTGGAAAACATAGGTCCATTTGTCGTTCATGGCCCAATTGAACACAATGCTGTTCATGTAGACGTCGCCGACGGCCGCGCCATTGAAGGCAGCGCCGGTGCCGATCTGTCCGGCCGTGGTCGCCCAGGTGAGTGTGGCCTTTTCAGAAAGCGTCAGCGTGACGCCGCCAAGGAACTGCGAACCGCCGTTCTTGCCCGTCCAACCTTCGTCCCAGCCGTTGACCCAGCCGCCGGACACCGACAAACGGTCGCTGACCTTGTAAGTCGCCAACATGCCGGTATGCGTAAAGGGCTCGGCATAGTACATGCTGTACGAATGCGAGTAGAAGAAGTTTTGCGTTGCGGGCACGACTTCATAGCCGATCAGCGTGAAGAACCGCCCGCCTTTGATGGTCAGATCGTTGTAGGCGACCTCGACGTACATCTGCGGAATGGCCGAGCCGTAGTCGCGGGCGCTGTTCCAGCCGTAGTCCCAGCCTTGGTCGCCGAACGCCTGGGTATCAGGGCCGTCGGCGCCGAACAGGTAATCGACCCGTCCGCCGATGTCCCAACCGCCGCCCTCGGTGTCGGTCTTGCGCTCGGCGAAAATCCAGAGCTGGTCGGCCGTAAAGCCGTCGCCTACGTTGCGGAAACCGATGGGCCCGTTGTTCGGATCGCCCCATTGGTTGCCATAGATGCCGCCGGTGAGCCAGCCGCCGACGGTGATGTTGCGGTCGGCCAGAGCGGCGGGTTGCGGCAGGGTCCAGGGATCGGCCAGCGTGCCGCATCGGCACCAGCGGCAGGATGACTCTGCTCCGGCGCAGGCACATTCCTCGCAGCTCTCGCAAGCACATCCCATTTCCGGCGTTTGCGCGGCCGCGTCGGGCTCTGCCATCGCGGCGGTTGCGCAAAACGATGCAACTAAAAGCAATGCAAAAGGCACAAGTCTCGTGATGGTCATGGTCATTACCTCCGGCTGTTGGGGTTTCCAGGAATAAACGACACTGGAGACAGTTCAGCCAGACAAGAGTTCTTGGCGGGACTCAACGGCTGCATCCCTTACCTGTCCCGTGAATCGCACGATCCGTCTTGATCTAGCGATCGGAATGGTCCGCCGGACTGCATCAAAAGAAATGACAGCGTCCCTACAGTTTACCGCGTGTGTTGAGAGAGATTTTGACGGTCAGGCAAAACGGGAGGTTGCCTGCCGGCGTGCGGCTGCAGAACGATCGTTTTACGGTTAGAGTCGGAAACTTTTCGCTGGAATCTTTAGCGATGCCATAAGCAAGCGTGAATCAAAATGCAGAAACCCTTATGATTCTGTTGCGAATCGGGCGCAGGTCCCCCCTCAATCGCCGTCCAAGAAACACAAGCGGCCCGGTCGACATTCGACCAGGCCGCTCGCGTTTATCGTAAAGGAGACCGCTCAGACTCGGATCGGGGGGTGAGCTAAGCGGCGGCTCTTCTTACGGACTTATTTGCAGGCGGGCTCACAGCAAGCCGGAGCACAGGCCTTGACTTCTTCGCAGCAGGCCACGGCGCAGCAGGTCTTCGGGCGGCAGCATCGAACCTTGCGGCAACGCTCTTTGCGGCAACGCTCTTTGCAGCAGGGCTCGCAGCACTTCGGAGCTTCGCAGCACTTCGGAGCTTCGCAGCATTTCGGAGCTTCGCAGCACTTGACCTCTTCGCAGCAGGCCGGAGCGCAGCAGGTCTTCGGACGGCAGGTGCGAACCTTCCGGCAACGTTCCTTGCGGCAACGCTCTTTGCAAACGGGCTCGCAGCAAGCCGGCTCACAAGCCTTCGGAGCCTCGCAGCACTTGACCTCTTCGCAGCAGGCCGGAGCGCAGCAGGTCTTCGGGCAGCACGTCTTCGGACGGCAGGTGCGAACCTTACGGCAACGCTCCTTCACGCAGCAGCAGGGCTCGCAGCAAGCCGGCTCGCAAGCCTTCACACATGCCGCAGGCGCACAAGCCTGGGGAGCCGCACAACACGCAGGCTCACAGCAACCCTTGCCGAGCAGGCTCGCCTCGGCGCTCGAGACGCTGGCCACCGCCAACAGGGCGACAACGGCCAACGCCGACAAAACGGTACGACGGGACATTGGAGTACTCCTTTGTTAGGAAGAACCGTGTGGGATACCCACGTAAAATACTTCAGGCAGGAAATGTGGGTCCAATCTACGACCTGCTATCGACCCAGGCCACAAGGTTTCTTAACCAGACAGCCCAAATCCGCCACAGCTCGCACACTGCGTAGTCTGTTTGTGCCGGGCGTGCCGTTCTTGCGGCCTTGTCGAGGCACCCAAGCGGTCGTTTTGCCCGCATAAGCCGAATTCCCGGCGTTGAAATAAACGCCCCGCCTCTATCGCATAGTACAAAAGTGGGGGCTTTGCCTCTTCCTGACCCCGCAATCTGACCTATGGTTTTTTATGCGAAGGTAAAAAGTGCGAATTCGCACATCTTCGAGCAGATGCAGC
>CAYMQL010000356.1:0-3794 GCA_964392255.1 uncultured Planctomycetaceae bacterium
TGCCGGCGTCATTCTTCGAGGCCTTCGACTGAGCGGCCGCGTTGCGGCGATGCTCGGATTCGCCGCCGCCGTGATCTTATTGTTGCTCTGGCTTGCCGGCTGGTTCACGAAGAAAGTCCCCGACGTCCAGTCCGGACAGGAACGGCAAGCGTCGCCGACCGACGGCCAAGTGGTCGCGGCCCGGATTATCCGAAGGCCGCTGATCGAGTCGGCCGTCGGCACGATCCAGGCGGTGCATCAAACGAGCATCGGATCGAAGCTGCTGGCAAGGGTCGTGGCGGTGAATCTCAAGGCCGGCCAGCCGGTTCGCCAAGGCGACGTTTTGGTGCAATTAGACGATACGGACCTGCGAGCCAAATTGCAACAAGCCCGGGCTGCAGTCGCCTCGGCCGAGGCGATGCGAACCCAAGCCGTTGCCGACGAGCGACGCTACGCTCAGTTGGTGCAATCTCGCACGGTCAGCCGGCAGGAATACGATAAGGCGGTCGCCGCGTTGCAAACGGCCGAGGCCGATTTGCAGCAGGCCGAAGCCGCCGTCAACGAGGTGCAGGCCGCGTTGGATTGGGCCACGATTCGCGCGCCGATGGACGCCGTGGTGATCGACAAGAAGGTTGACGTCGGCGACATGGTCAGTCCCGGCCAGTTATTGGTCACGCTGTTCGATCCGACGCGGATGCAGCTTGTGGCCAGCGTGCGCGAGTCGTTGACCCATCGGCTGCGCGTCGGCCAGCCGATCGACGTCCGGGTCGAAGGACTTGGCAAACAGTGCCAGGGCGTCGTGGCCGAGATCGTGCCCGAGGCCGAGTCGGCCAGCCGTTCGTTCGAGGTGAAAGTGACAGGGCCGTGTCCGACAGGCATCTATTCCGGCATGTTCGGCCGTATTCTGATTCCGTTGGAAGAAGAACAGGTGTTGGTCGTGCCGCGCCGTGCCGTACGCACGATCGGCCAACTCGAGTTGGTCAACGTGGTTGAGGACGGCCGAGTCACGCGGCGTTCGATCCGCACCGGCCGCACGTTCGGCGACGAGGTCGAGGTGCTTTCGGGCTTAAGCGACGGCGAGCAGGTGATCGCGTCCGAGGACTGAAGGGTATTTGCCGAGCAACGATTTAGATATAATCACTGCTTTGGTGTTGCAGAGGCCGACGATTACGGATGTGCGAATGCCGACTTTGGAGGCATGCCCGCCTATGCCAAGCGTGTACGTTGAAACAACGATCCCCAGCTATCTGGCCGCCCAGCCAAGTCGCGACCTTGTTGCGGCGGGGCGTCAACAGATTACCTGGGATTGGTGGCAGCATGCCCAAGAACGATTCGATTTATTCATCTCGGAAGTGGTATTGCAGGAAATCAGGGCGGGCGACTCTGCTGCGGCAGCCAAGCGGATCGAGCTCATGAAGGAGTTGCCGGTTCTCGAAGTGACCGCGGAGGTTGATTCGCTGGCCGAGTTCTATCAACGCCATTTTGGGTTGCCGCAACGCGCAAAGGTCGACATCGTTCATATTGCGGTTGCCGTCGTCCACGAATTAGATTACGTCGTGAGTTGGAACTGCAAGCACATCGCCAATGGAGAAATACTCCGCCGCCTCATCGAGGCGAATCACGCCATTGGCCGGTTCACGCCGTTGCTTTACACTCCCGCAGAGCTGCTAGACCTTCCCTAGGATACTGGAGAGATCAAATGATCGAAGATCCTTATGTTGAGGAAGTCCACCGCATTCGGGATCGAATGCTTGCAGAGTGCGACGGCGATTTTCAGATGTACATGGACCGCATCCGCCAGGCACAAGAGCAGGACCGCGATCGTATTATCTCCAAAGAGAAGGGCGATCGGCCGAAGCAGTCGCGCGAAGCATAATCATCTCAATGCCGCATTCTCGATATGGCCAAGGTTACCGAATTTTCAACTGAGCCCGAACATAACTTCACGAATCGGATCGTGAAGATCTTTTTGGAATCGAACCTCTCGGTGGTTCTGATTCTGTTGGCTACGGTGGTCGGGCTGGCGGCGCTCGAACTGACGCCGCGCGAAGAAGATCCGCAGATCGTCGTTCCGCTGGCCGACGTGTATGTCAACTTTCCGGGCCATTCCGCGGCGGAAGTGGAACAGTTGGTCACCACGCCGCTGGAGAAGATCCTCTACCAGATCGACGGCGTCGAGTACGTCTATTCGATGAGCCGCGAGGATGGGGCCGTCATCACGGTGCGCTACTACGTGGGAGAGGACCGCGAACGCAGCCTGGTGAAGCTGTACAAGAAGCTCGACGAAAACGTGGATCTCGTTCCGCCAGGCGTGGCCGGCTGGGTTGTCAAGCCGGTCGAAATCGACGACGTGCCCGTGGTGACGCTGACGCTGGCGGCAGACAGCCCTCACCCTAGCCCTCTCCCGGCGGGAGAGGGGACGTCGGTTGACGCCATGACGCTCCGCCGCGTGGCCGAGGAAATCGCGCAGCGGCTGGCCGGCGTCAAAGACGTTTCGCGGGCCTACGTGGTCGGCGGACGGCCGCGCGTGGTTCAGGTCCTGATGGACCCGGAGCGGATGGCGGCCTATCACGTCTCGCCGTTGGAGTTGCGACGCGCCATCCAAGCGGCCAACGTGCGCCAGTCGGCGGGCGATTTCCGCAATCGCGACCGGCTGATCCGCGTCGAAGTGGGCAATCCGTTCGACGACGCCCGGCAGATCCGCGACCTGGTGGTCGGCGTGTTCAACGGCCGGCCGGTCTTCTTGAAGGACGTCGCCAACGTCGAAGACGGTCCCGACGAAGTCGACAATTACGTGCGACATGGCTGGGGGCCCGCGCGAGGATTTACCCACCACGAGTTTTTCCCCGGCACAGTGCTGGGCGAGGGGCAAGCGGAGAGGGGAGAGGGGAGAGGGGAGAGGGGGGAGGAACGCGAGGAAGTATCGGTTCCTTCCCTCTCGCAATCCGCCGTCACTATCGCCATCGCCAAGAAAAAGGGCGCCAACGCGGTTTGGGTGGCCAACGCCACGCTGCGCGAAGCCGAACGGCTGCGCGAAACAATCGTTCCCGACGATATGGAGCTGATCGTCACGCGCAACTACGGGTTGACGGCGAACGAAAAGGTCAATGAACTGGTCGAGGCGCTGGCCGTGGCGATCGTGATCGTCGTGGCCTTATTGACCATCGGATTAGGCTGGCGCGAGGCGCTGATCGTGGCCGTGGCCGTGCCCGTGGTCTTTGGGTTGACGTTGGCGGTGAATTTGATGCTAGGTTTCACGATCAACCGCGTTACGCTGTTCGCGTTGATTCTGTCGCTCGGCCTGCTGGTCGACGATCCGATTGTGGACGTCGAGAACATCGTGCGCCACTTCGTTTTGCGTAAGAAGGCGACGCGGCGGATCGTGCTCGAGGCCGTGGCCGAAATCCGCCCGCCGCTGATCACCGCCACGCTGGCCGTGATCGTCAGCTTCCTGCCGATGTTTTTCATCACCGGCATGATGGGCCCGTACATGCGGCCGATGGCTTTGAACGTGCCGGTCACGATGTTGATGTCGATGCTCGTCGCGTTTACGATCACGCCGTGGCTTGCCTACCACGTGCTGCGGCGGAAATATAGTGGGAAAGAAGTGGACAGTGGGCCGCGGGCAGTGGGCAGTGAGTCCCCAGCCCCCAGCCCCCACTCCGATCCCCACGACCTCGACGCCGTCAAGCAGTCGCGGCTCTACAAGCTGTTCTATCCGTTGATGGCGCCGCTGCTGCATTCGCGCGTGGTCGCTTGGTCGTTCCTGCTGATTATGCTTTTGCTCACCGTGGCGGCGACTGGGCTGGCGGCCT
>CAYMQL010000357.1:0-3786 GCA_964392255.1 uncultured Planctomycetaceae bacterium
AATCACCGGCGGAACCAGCAACAGGCCGTGCAGCCTGACCAGCATTGCAGCCCCCCACACCACGCCCGCCAGCATGTATTGCCAAAGCCGGCCGCCGCGGGCAGCTTCGGTTGCCGCCAGCACCGCCGCAACGAAAAACAACGCCGTCAGCATGTCGAGCGCGGCCAAGTGGGCATGGCCGAACAACCGCGGGCTGAGCGCGACCGCCGCAGCCGCCGCCGTGCCGGCCAGCCGCCCGCTGCGCCGCGAGGTCCACGCCCCGACAATCAGAATCAACACTGCGAAACCCATTGCCGGGGCGAACCGCGCAGCGCTGAGCGAAAGCACCGACGGGTCGTCCGGCATAGGGTCAAAAAGATGATGCGTCCAGCCCAAAATCCAAGGGCCCAGCGGGGCTTGGACCGGCGGTCCATCGGGCCGCCACGGGAAATTCCGCTCGATGTTCGCCGGTCGCAAGAATTCAAACCCCTGATGACGCAGAGCGGCGACTAGCTGCTTGCCCTGCGACACCAGATGAAGCTCGTCGCAGGTCACACCCGGTCCCAGGCCGTCGGGCGCGATCGTTGCCAACGCGGCCGCAACCGCTACGACGGCAACAAGGCTCGGACCAAGCAATCGATGAAACATGGCGAAAAACGGCTCAACGCTCCCGCCGGCCGTGCAAACCGGGGACTGTCCCAATTTTCGTGTCAGCGAAAATGGGACTGCCCCCTTTGCCGTGGATTTCGCGGGCTGGGGATTATCTGACACAAAATTCCGTACAGTCCCCAAACCGCACTCTAGCGGCCAAGAAAAAATTATCCGTCGCGGGGGTCTGTCCGCGACGGGTTAGGTGAATCGGCGACTTATCGTACGGGCAGCGCCGCTGGGCTGTTTGCGGTTGCGAAGAACCTCAAACAAGCTCCTTCTTGGCGCCGATTAGCGTCCGCATCCGCTCGGCCAGCAGGGCGGCGTCGAACGGTTTTTTAAACGTCTCGTTGATGCTCGAACGGTCGAAGCTCACGGAGCTGCCGTCGTCGGGCAACAAGGCAATCAGAATCACTTCGGAAAACTCGCTGTTCCGACGCAAATTCTGGCAAATCTGCAAAGCCTCGGTCCGGCCGATCGAAAAATCGACGATAATGCAGTCCGGATGGAAGCTCTCGGCCTGAATGCCGGCGTCGAAACCGCTGGCGGCCACCGCGGCTTTGAACGAACGCTCCAGCGGCAGTTCCCGCTTGAGGTTCTCGATCAAGACCTGATCCTGGGCGACAATCAGGACCTTGGCCATCGCCTCGTCCTCGAGATCGCCCAAAGGCATCCCGTGTTCCTTAAGGAACTTGATCAGATATTCTCGAGGAATGCGGCGATCTTGCGATCCGGGGATACGGTATCCCTTGAGCCGGCCCGAGTCGAACCACTTGCTAACGGTGCGCGGGGCCACCTTACATATCTTGGCGACCTGACCAGTTGTGAAGACCTTCATCGCAGGCTCTCCGATATTCAATTCACTTTGGTTTGGGTTGTTTCTCGACCGGACGGACGTCCGGCCGAGCGCTGCCGGCCCCTAATTCCCACGGATCCGCTACCCTTCGTTCGCTCCTTCGGCACCGCTGCCCGGCGGCAGTCGGCCATCCACGGGAATCTGGGTCGGGGCCTTCATTCGTTCGCTATTCAATCCTGGCTGTGGTTCAGCTCCTTCTGACCCGCGCCCTGGTTATTACATCGGCGACCGCGGCATTCGGAAGCCAGAGAAAATCCGTAAAATAGAGAAGGTTGCTCCCAACCACTCTATTTCGATTCACCAGACTTCCAAAAGACTGTCCCCTGGGAACGGTTATGCAGGGGGAGACAAGCAGACCGCGCGCTGAAAGAATACAAACGCGACGGTGAAGGCCGAGACCTTCGTGGCAGGTTCCCCCCTGCAACCCGTTCTTCGGCTAGAAGGGCGAGTCTCGCCCTACTACTCTGCCAAAGAACAAGTCTTCCGTTTGTTTACTTCGATTCGCCGAGGGGTAAGACTTTAAAGACTTTCTCCGATCGTAACGACCAAACCGGGATTGGCAGCTCTGCGGTATCTGGGGGATTCTCCGAATACAACAGTCCAAACCGTTGTAGCGGCTACGCTTTACACCGCAAAATGCAAGAACTTTGCCGATTGGGCAAAAAAACCGCCGCCTAGCTCGGACCGATCGAGTCGTTCACGTTCTCGAAAATCAGATTGGTCTGCGTGCCGATCAATGCGATTCCGGCCAGACAAACCACGACAATCACGACCAACATGACCGAATACTCGACCGCGATCGGACCGTCTTCAGAAAGCAACAGCCGCCGAATTTTCGAGAGAAGCGACTTCATGGCGGTTTTCTTTTCTCGACAGAGACTATTCCGGCTGTTGCCCGTTCTATCGTAAACCTAGGCCAAGATCGGCCTTTTGCAAGCACCGGGCACCGCGTCCGACTGCAACCTATTTTCGGACTAAGCCGCTTCTGCCGACTATCCGGCACGTTTTGCTAAAATGCGGCGCGCCACAGGTCTCGCAGCGAGGCCGGAAACCGCACCACGCCGAAACACAATAGCGGCGCGATCACGGCCCCCCAATACTGATTGAAGCTTTGTCCGACCATGGCGAATGCCGCAAGATACAAACATGCGCTTAGCCCAACGCGCGTGCCAAGCGGCGTGTTCCAGCCGGCGAATCCGACGGCCGCCGCGACCAGATACGCGACTGTCGCCCATTGCGGCAGCAGGATCAGAAAGGCGTTCATCTGGGCCGTCGAGATAACAAACGCCGCCCCGCCGAATCGAATCCATCCGTGGCGATGCGCCCGGGCGTCGAGCGTAATCCATTCGCTGACCTGCCATGCGTGCCAGCCCAGAAATGCCGACCACGCCAGCAGTCCGATCAACCACGCGGCCAGCTCTTTCCGTCGCCCCTGCCGCCAGGCGATTGCGGCCGCAAGTACGCAGTAAGGCAGCGCAAGTTCTCGAACAAAAAGCGCCGCCAACCCAAAAGCCAAGCCCCACCAAGGTCGATTCACGCCGTAGCAGCACACCGACAGTCCGATCAGCACTCCGGCCCAAAGCAGCGGCAGCATGTATAAATCGCCGAGAATCGTCGGCATCAGCGGACCGATCAGCAGCAGCGCGCAGGCCAACCGCCGCCCGACGGCGCGCGCCTCTTCGCGGGCCAGCGCCTCGAAGGCCAGAAACGCCAGCACAAGCGACAGCGCGCCGAGCAACGCCTTGCCCAACTCCGGCGTCGGCAATTTTCCTAGCCCCCAAAACAGAATCGGCGTGCGCCAGTTGAACACGCTTCGGGTCGGATATCCGCGGGCGGTAAGTTCTGCGGCCGCGGCCGCGTAGTAGCCTTCGCCCGCGCGAATCCGCTCGATCGTCGCGCGATACAAGATCGTGTCGCTCGGCCGGCCGTGGTCTGCGGCGTTGCTGCTGGCCAGCGGCGAAAGCGTCACGGCAACGCCCAAACACAGCACAACGCCGACAACGCCCAACACCGCGCGGGCTTGCAGCCGCGTCAGCCGAGCATAGCCGGTCGTCGAGACGGTTGGGTCTGGCATGGTCGTAAATCCCCGCAAGTATAGCTTGCGGCGGAACGACGCACCGGCATTGCATCGGATTTCAGCAGGTAAGAAATATCGCTTCAAAATAGCCGGGGGCTAACAGCCCCCGGAGCGAAGCCGCCAATCCACACACCTTCCGAGAGCTGTTAGCTCCCGGCTACGCGACATTACTTAGTCGTCCCTGAAATTGTGCGTGCAAGCCGGCAAAGATGGGGTGGAACAATGC
>CAYMQL010000358.1:0-3784 GCA_964392255.1 uncultured Planctomycetaceae bacterium
CGTAACGGCGATGCGGCCCCGTTGGCGCGGGTGAACCGCGAAAAACGGGGCGGTCTTTCTTACTAAACGGCCGTCGGTCGATGCGACTGCGGGCGTGCCGGCCGAATTAGCATCTCTTGCGGAAAGCGGGAAATCCGTATTGGTGCGTGCAAGCACGCACCCTACCAAGGGTGATTTCGCGCGAAGTCCGTATTGGTGCGGGCGTGCCGGCCGAATTAGTTTGGGGCGGCGCGGAGAGCGGCCAGCGCTTTGGCGGCCTCTTTGCGCACGACTTCGTCGGCGTCGTTGGCGGCCTTTTCGAGGGCCGCGGCGGCCGGCGCGGCCAGGGGACCGAGTGTTGCCAGGCCCTCGGCCGAGGCGCGACGCGCCAGCGGCGCCGATTCGGCGAGTCCGGCGGTCAGTACGGGGATGGTCTGTGCGGCGACTTCATCGGAACCCGGCTGGATGTGGACCAGCGCCCAAGCCGCGGCCAGAGCGAGCTTTCGATCGGGACTCTTCAACAGTCCGAGAAGCTGCGGCTTGGCCGAAGCGGCGTCGGGGCCGATTTTGCCCAGGGCGTAGATGAGCGCCGGGGCGTTTTCGCCGGGATTGTTTTCGACGGCTTGGATGAGGGCGGGCACCGCGTCTTTGGCTGCGGGACCGATTTCGGCCAGCGCGAGCGCGGCCTCGCGGACGATCCGTTCGTTCGGGTCGGCGAGAAGCTGAGCCAACGCGGGGGCGGCCGGCGCGGCGGCCGGGCCCAAGCGTCCGAGGACGTAAGCGATGTGGACGCGCAGCTTTTCGTGTTCCAGGGCATCGATCAAGGCGGGCGCGGCGGCCGGGCCGAGTTCGGCCAAGGCGTCGAGGGCGTGGCGGACCGTTTTTTCGTCGGCGTCATCGAGAGCCTTCTCCCAGATGGGAGCGGTGATTTCCGGGGCCGGCGGCAGCGAGGCCAGCGCGCGGGCCGCAGCGACGCGGACGAACGGGTCGGAGTTCATCAATCCCGCGATGAGACGCTCGGTGGCCTCGCGGCGGAGTTGTTTGTCTTCGGGGTAGACGCGGGCGAGTGCCCAGAGGCTGGTGGCGCTCAGCATCGGATCGTCGCCGGCGGCATTGGCGCGAATGGGGGCCTCGGCGTCGGCGGGGATGCGGCCGAGACGTCCGAGGGCGTAGGTGGCGGCCGCGCGGACGTGTTCGTCGGGCAGAGCCGCGGCGATTTGGGGGACGGCCGGCGCGGCGGCTTCGTCCATTGCGGCCAGGGCGAGGATGGCCTCGCGGCGGATTTCGGGTCGCGGGTCGTGCAGTTTATCGGCAAGGGCAGGAACCGCGTCCTTGGCCCCGGGACCGATGTCGCGCAGGACGACGCAGGCCCAGTAAGCGGTTCGATCGTTGCGGAGGGCTTCGATCAGGCCTGGGACGGCTTTGGGGCCGGCCTCGGCGATGGCGTGCAGAACGCGGATGCGCACGCCGGGGTCCGGGTCTTCGAGTAAATCAATGCAAAGCGGCACAAGAACTTGCGGGCCGGGCCGGATGCTCAGCATGGCGCGGACGGCCTGACGTCGAACGGTTGCGTCGGGGTCTTTCAGGGATTCAGCCAAAGCGGCGACGGCGGGCTTGGCGGGAACGCCGATTTCGCCAAGGGCCCAGGCGGCGTGGGCGCGGACCTTGGGTGAAGCGTCGCGGAGCAATTCGCAAAGCGGAGCGACGGCCTCGGCGGCCTTCGGCCCGCGGACGCCGAGTTGGTCGACGGCCTTCAAGCGGGCGGACTCGTCGGGGGATTTCAAGGCGGCCACCCAATCAGAAACCGGACGTTCGTCGGCGTGCAGGGCCGGGTTGCCCAGAAAGAGACCGGCGAGCACGATTGCGGGCAGCATTAGCGTTCGCGAATACATGTTTATGCACTCCAAGGGAAGGCGTCTGGTTAGAGGTCGGTCTTCGTGGCCGCGTACAAGAGGCTTCGCAGGAAGGTTCGGCAGGCGACGTAATCTTGCGGCGGGATTTGGCGGATTTGCTCTTTCAGTTGGTCGGACATGGACTCGATGGTTTCGCGGACCTTCATCTGCTCGGCGTAGTCGAGACCTCCGTAACGGGCGCGCGCGGCGAACGAGTGGTCGACGGCAGTTCGCTGCGAGGCGAAGCTGGGCTGTTGCAGAGCGCTGGGCCAAGCGATTTGCCCGGTCGTTGGGTCCATTTCGCCAGGACTCAGCGATTTGGGCGCGTCGAGGCGGGCTTGCCGCGCGAGCTGCTCCATGGTGGGCGTGGGGCTGCGCTCGGCGGCGCGGGCCTGGCGATTGGTCTGGCGCATGTCGAAGTAGGTATTGGTCCACTGCTGGCGATTTTGGATTTCGTTGCGTTGCGCCTGGGTCATGTTGACGGCTGCGGCCGAAGTCGACAGGTTGTAGTCGCCTTTGGCGCCGATTACACTGGCCATACCGTTGAGCGCCGAGCCGGCGGCGGTGCCGCCGCCGGTGTGTCCGAACCATCCGCCGCCGTAGGCATTGACGTAGGAGGGCGCCGGCACCGCAGGTTCATATTGCGGCGGCTGGCTGGTGGACGTTTCGCTCTGGGCCGAAAGGATGGCGGGAAACGCCGCCAAGACCGCGAAAAGGCACCAGTGTTTCATGGAAGTCGCTCCTGCGGCAAGAGTTTTTTTATTGGGTCGAGCTTTGTCGGCAAGATAGCCTTTGGCATTATACAACTCTCGAGCGTCGTTTGCAGCCGGGGGAGTCAAAATCGGGAAAAACGGATGTGCCGGATGTTGCCGGAGGCGACTTGAACGGCGATTTAGGGTGGGTTATGAGGCCCCCCGCTGTGAGAGCATCGGGGGCGATTTGGGGACTGTACGGAATTTTGTGTCAGGTAATCCCCAGCCCGCGAAATCCACGGCAAAGGGGACAGTCCCATTTTCGCTGACACGAAAATTGGGACAGTCCCCGATTTGGGCAGCGAGGGGGATGCATGTTCCGTCTGTTGGCGATTGATGTTGACGGCACGTTGATGAACAGCCGCGACCAGTTGACGCCGGCTACGCGCGCGGCGTTGGCGCGGGCGGCGGCCGGGGGCGTTCGGATCGTGCTGGCCACGGGACGCCGCTACAGCCATGCGCTGCCCCTGGTTGCGCCGCTGGGGATCGACGTGCCGCTGGTGACGGCCAGCGGGGCGCTGGTCAAAGATCCGCGGGATCATCGCACGTTGTTCAAAGCCCAATTCGATCGACAGACGCTGCGCGACGCAGTGGCGATCGTCGACCGCTTGGGCTACGATCCGGTGTTGTGCGCCGATACGTTCGCCGAAGGATTCGATTTTTATCTTGCCGACCAATTGCCGCGAACGCCGGAGTTGGCCCAGTATTTAAGACTGAATCCGGGTTGCGGTCGGATATGGCCCGAGTTGGTTCGCGAGCCGCCGCCGGGCATTTTCGGCGGCTTTGTGATCGGTTCGCAACGGCAGATGCTTGAATTGGAGGATGCGCTGCAACGCGAATTGGACGGCGCGGTGCATACGCATGTGCTTCGTCCGCCGCGTTATTCGGGGTTCTTCACCGAGATTGCGCCGGCCGGCGTTACCAAATGGTCGGCCATTCAGCGATTGGCCGGGCAGTGGGGCGTTGCCGACGCCGAGATTTGCGCCGTCGGCGACGACGTGAACGACATTCCGATGATTCGCGCGGCGGGATTGGGCGTCGCCATGGGCAACGCACTGCCCGAGGTCAAGGAGGCAGCGGATCGAATTGCCCCGGGGCATGATGAAGATGGCTTGGTGGCGGTGGTGGAGTGGGTGTTGGGGTGAAGGGGATAGGGGATAG
>CAYMQL010000359.1:0-3240 GCA_964392255.1 uncultured Planctomycetaceae bacterium
CATGTTGGTAGTGTTCCTGGCGTTGGATTTCTTCCTGTTCTACGTGTTCTGGGAAGTCATGTTGTTGCCGATGTACTTCCTGATCGGCATTTGGGGCGGACCGCGCCGCGAGTATGCCGCCATCAAGTTCTTTCTGTTCACGCTGGTCGGCAGCGTGCTGATGCTCGTGGCCATGCTGATGCTCTATTTCGCCAGCGAGCCGAACACCTTCGACCTGCTGAAACTGGCCGAGATCGGCCAGAGGCAGGATTCGCCGTTCCGCCAGATGCTCTTGTGGGGCCATTCGATCTCGTGGTGGGCGTTTTTGCTGCTGCTTGTCGGATTCATCGTCAAGCTGCCGTCGGTGCCGGTCCATACGTGGCTGCCCGACGCCCACGTCGAGGCCCCCACGCCGATCTCGATGATCCTGGCCGGCGTGCTTCTGAAAATGGGCGGCTACGGAGTGATCCGCATCTGCTACCCGATCTGCCCCGACGCCGGCTATCAACTGGCGTGGCTGGTTTGCGGACTGGGCACGGTCAGCATGGTCTACGGGGCACTGGCTGCTCTGGCCCAAAAGGATTTTAAGCGGCTTGTGGCCTACAGTTCGGTCAGCCACATGGGCTACGTGCTGTTGGGAATCGGCGTGTGGAGCACCACCGCGGCGAACGGTTTCAACACCGACTACTGGACGATGGCCATGAGCGGCGCCGTGTTCCAGATGATCGCCCACGGCTTGAGCTCGGCCGGCATGTTCTTTCTGGTCGGCGTGATCTACGAGCGCGTTCACCATCGCGACATTGATCAGTTCGGCGGCCTGTTCGCCCGGATGCCGGTGTATAGCGGCATTTCGATGGGCATATTCTTCGCCGCGCTCGGGCTGCCGGGCCTGTGCGGATTCATCGGCGAGTTTTTCGTCGTCCTGGGCACGTGGAGCTACAGCAAGGCACTGGCCGTCGTAGCCGCGTCGGTCGTGATTTTGACGGCCGGGTACATCCTTTGGACCATTCAGCGGGTGTATCTGGGGCCGGAGTACAAGGGTCCGCACGCCGACGGACTGCGTCCGATGACCGGCCGCGAGGTGGCCATCGCCGCGCCGCTTCTGGCGTTCGCCATTCTGTTCGGGGTCTACCCGAAGGCGCTGTTCGACTACATCAAGCCCAGCGTGCAGAAAACCACCGCGGCCATAGCCCGGTCGGCCGACATGCAAGCCGACGCCCCGATTGAGGAGCCGCATCAGCCGTGAGTTACGACCAACTTGCCCAATCCGTAAGCGCGTTCCGGCCGGAGTTGGCGTTGGCCGCGACGATCCTCGTTTTGCTCGTGTTTGGCGCGGCGCGGCGGCGCGGCGGCAGCGGCGCGGCGGGCATCGCGATGCTGGGCGTGCTGGCGTCCCTGCTGTTGGCCTTTCCGTGGGACTGGCTGGCCGAAAGCGTTCCCTCGGGCACAACGCCGATTTTCGCCGGCGCATTGTTGAGCGACAGTTTCACGATCGTCATGCGGTGCCTCTTGCTGCTGTTCGCGCTCCTGTTCGTCGCCTTCACCCAACTCTCCAGCGATGATAAAGGGGTCGGGAGTCTTTTTCTGACCGGCGATTTCTATGTGCTGATGCTCGGCGCACTGCTGGGCATGTGCCTGATGATTTCGGCCAATCATATTCTGATTGTGATGCTGGGCGTCGAAATGGCGAGCGTCCCCTGTTACGTGCTGGCCGGCATGCAGCGCGATCGCTCGAAAAGCAGCGAGGCCGCGTTGAAATATGCGGTGTTCGGCGCCGGCGCGGCGGGCGTGATGCTTTACGGACTGAGCCTTCTGGCCGGCGCGCTCGGCTCGGCCCATCTGCCCACGATGGCCTCGCGGCTGGCCGAATTGATGCACGTCGGCGCCGTCGGCAGCCAAAGCACGATGCTGGTGCTCGGCGGGCTGTTGACGATGGTCGGCGTGGCGTTCAAGTTGTCGGCCGTGCCGTTCCACTTTTGGGCCCCCGACGTTTTCGAAGGGGCAACGGCCGAAGTGGCGGCTTTTTTGTCGGTGGCCTCGAAGGCGGCCGCGTTGGGGCTGTTGGTGCGTTTGGCCGGGGGTTTTTCGGTGGCGCCCGAGTCGCCCGCGTTTGACCAGGCTGCGGCCATTGCGGCGTTGGCTCCGGTTCGCAGCTACATCAGCATGTTGGTGGCCGTGTTGGCGGCCGTAACCTGCACGTTCGGCAATCTGGCCGCCTACGGCCAGACGAACATGAAGCGGCTTTTGGCCTATTCCACCATTGCGCATGCCGGATACATGATGATGCCGGTGGCCGCCGCGGTCGCCCTGGTCGGTACGAATCCGCAAGGGGCGCAGTCGGCCATCGCGGCGCTGGTTGCATACATCACGATCTACCTGTTTATGAACCTCGCCGCCTTCGCCATCGTGGCTTTCCTGCGCAACGCGATCGGCAGCGAAGAAATCGCCGACTACGCCGGCCTGATGCGGACCTCGCCGGGCCTGACGGTTTGCATGGCCATTGTGATGTTCAGTCTGGTTGGCCTGCCGCCGTTGGCCGGTGCGTGGGGCAAGCTGGTCATCATTCTGGCCCTGATCGACGCGAAGATGCTAACGCTGGTGGTCATCGCCGTGTTGAACACGGTGCTGAGCCTGTTCTACTATTTGCGCGTGGTGCGCGTGATGGTACTTTCGCCCGAGCCGCTGCACCGCTCGGCCCCGGCGATTCCGCTCGGCTCGCTGGCCGGTTCGTACTGTGCATCGCTGACGTTTATGGTCGTGGCGTTGTTCTTTCTATTTGGCGGAGTATGGGACTGGGCCAGCGCGGCGGTTTCCGGCCTGTTTTATTGAGGATCGAGAATGCAAATCGCCCCCGAGACGCTCGATCGGCCTGATGTGATTGCGGCCCTCGACGAGTTGTTGCGAACGCTGTGTTGCTCGCTGCCGGCGTACTTGGCCGACGCCAGGCCCTGGGCGCGGTCGGGCGATCGGTTTCGCGCGGCGATGGATCGCCTTGTCGCCGACCAACGCCGGTACGCGCAGCGCGTGGCCGAGGAAATGGTCGCCCTGGGCGCCCGGCCCGATCACGGCCGGTTTCCTACAGAGTTCACAGCAAAAAACGATCTCTCGCTCGAGTATCTCCGGCGCGAAACGCTCCAGCGGCAGGAGCAGGACCTCGCCGCCATTAAGCGATGCGCCGGCCAGCTCGAAGCCGTCGCCGCGCTACACGCCTTGGCCGAAGAAATTCTCGGCAACGCCCAGGGACATTTGGAAATACTTCAG
>CAYMQL010000359.1:3250-3767 GCA_964392255.1 uncultured Planctomycetaceae bacterium
AATGTCGCTGATGAGGGATTCATCCTTCAGCCCTCATCCTTCATCCTTCTTCGACTCCCACGCCCACCTCGATCAAACCGATTTTGACGCCGACCGCGGCGAAACGGTTGCGCGGGCGCGAGCGGCGGGCGTCGATACCATCCTGTGCCCCGGCGTCGATCTCGTGTCGAGCCGTCGCATGTTGCAACTGGCCGACGAGTTCGACCTGCCGGCGGCCGTCGGAATGCATCCGAATTGCACCGCCGAGGCGGCCGCCGACGATTGGGCCGGCATCGCGGCCTTGGCCGAGCATTCGCGCGTTGTCGCCCTCGGCGAGACCGGACTGGATTGCTACCGCGACTACGCCCCGCTGCCGTTGCAAAAGGAATATCTCGACCGCCATCTGCGTTTGGCCCAGGAGTGCGACCTGCCGGTGATTTTGCACTGTCGCGATGCGGCGGCCGAGCTTGTGCCGATGTTGCGAGCCGCCGCGGCCCGCGGGCCGTTGCGCGGCGTGTTGCACGCCTGTAGCGGCGAA
>CAYMQL010000360.1:0-3756 GCA_964392255.1 uncultured Planctomycetaceae bacterium
TGCGATCTTTGGCCAATGCCCGATGCTGCAATCCGATGCGCGCCGACCAGAAGATCCCGATCTTTTTCAGTCGGATTGAAGGATGCCGCGGATCGGTTCGGAGCAATTCAAAGCTCTTGTCGGCCAACTGGCGAACTTCCGCGGGAAGCCGGCGATAATGGAACCAGAAGTCTGGCGTGGCAAAATGGTTCACAGCGGCGTGCAACGACCTGACTGAAAATGTTCGTCGGCCTCCTTGGCGAGATGATCGAGCCGACCGGCACGGATGTCGGACTCCAATCGCTTATCCCATGCCTCGGCGACATATCGCTCGAACCAGGCCGTAAAGGCGGCCAGCTCAGAAGGCGAAAGCTGAACAACCGCTGACTCAAGTTCATCAACGCTCATGATATCACCGCAAGTGGCTTGGCGTTCACCCACACTCTATTATCATCATACCACAGCCGATGCTCATGCACGAGAAGCTAGTGTACAGACGGAATGGAAAAATCAACGGCAGACGGTTTACTGCTCTTTATCGGATTCCCCCGTATTCGCAGCCTTCTTCGATTCCCCGGGCAAAAACTCTTCCGAAAACCGATTCACGTAGTGGACGCTGCTGGCCTCGCCCCGGAAGCCGACGACGTGCTTGTCGACGTCTAACTGCTGGCCGAGCACGCGGCCGGCGTCGATGTCGAACCGCACGCGGCCGGAGGTCTCGCGCTGGACGAGCTGCGCCTCGATCGCCGGATCGGTGACCGGCGTGAGCACTTCGGTCGAGACGGCGATCGTGGCCACGCCGTTTCTCACCTCTTCGAGCGTGAATTGCTGGATCGCCTTCAGCCGCTTTGTGCCGCCGTCCTCGCGCGGGATGTCGATGTCCAGCGGCAGCGACCACGTGTGGCCGACGGGCACGGCCTCTTCGGGCAGCGGAATGGTCATCCAGCCGTCGCTTTGCGGTTCGGAGTCGGAGGGCGCGACGGCCGGTCGCGGTTTTATTTTCTGGTCGCGGTGCAACAGCTTGCCGTGGGCGTCGATCGTCACAATCGACATGGGCACGCCGACCGATTGGGCCGCGGTCTCGAAACCCGCCGGCGGCTTGGCGCCGGTCCGGCTATCGTAGCGGACCTCGTCGCGGCCGGTCAGCTTGTGCCGCATGTCGACCCACTCGACGCGATGCTCGAACGTGGCCGTGCCGTCCGGGCGCACGTCGGCAACGCGCCACCGTTTTTCCGAGATGCTAAGCGTCTCGGCGGTTTGCGTCGTGCCGGAAACGCTCGTTCGGACGTTATTGCGGTGTTCGACCCGCCAGCGGAGCGTCTCGCCGGGCTGAAATTTGTAACGGAGCGCGTACGTTTCCGGCTCGGCGGCAAAAACGGCGGTCGCGGCGAGCGTCCATGTTGCAAAAATGCTGAAATATCGGTTCATACTCGCTTCCTTTCGAAGTCGGTTGACAAGATGTTTGCGCTAGTCGGCCTCCGGCGGATTGAATCGGTCAAAAAGCCGAGCAAAATGGCGCGCTCCGAAAAAGAGCCATGCCCCGAAGCCAATTTCGATCAGATTGATGAGCATACCTTCGACCGTCTCGGCGCAGGAATAGTAGTCCGCGACCGGCCAAGTATCCAAGCCTGTCGTCCGCAGATACTGAAGAACTATGACAACGATTCTCGGCAGGCTTCGGACCATCAATACAAGCCCTGCCACGGCAAAAGCGATCACCTGGGTTTCTCGCAACGAAAACATTGAGGGCGGCGTTTGATCATCCTTCACGTCGGCCAACACGCGCCGTGCGATCCAGGGAGCGATCATCCATAGTACAGCCGCAATAATTAGAGGCACCAAACACGACACCAAGACGAGAGACCGCTCCCATGGAGATGGAAACGTTGCGAGCATATTAAGTGTCCACGCAACGTTTCTTAGGCACGCCATCGCAAGATACAACGCGAAGAGGCGGCAGACTATGATGACGACTTTGTGAAATGTGGTCATGGACGCGAGACTTCCTTTCGGCAGACGTGTTTGCCAATTCGCCCTCACCCCCTGCCCCTCATCCCGGAAGGAGAGGGGAGAATTTTAGGCGCACCCTACGTTTCGTTGAATTTCAATCGTCCGCCCCAGCCGAGTTTTTCTCGCAGCGTGCGATAGTACGTGTGGCCGGGATTGGCGACGAGCTTGAACTGCGGGGCGGCGCGCTCGACGCGGACGCGGTCGCCCGGCTGCAACGGGCAGAGCACCCGGCCGTCGACGATCACCGAAGTCCCTTCGTTGGGGCGCTCGACCACCATTTCGTACACGCAGTCGGCCGAATCCACGACCGGCCTCATGCTGAGCGTGTGCGGACTTAACGGCAGGATGACGAACGCCTGCATGGTTTTGCGCAAAATCGGTCCGCCCGCCGACAGACAATGGGCCGTCGAGCCGACCGGCGTACTGATGATCAAGCCGTCGCAGCTATAGGTGGTCACCAGATCGGCGTCGACGTAGAGGTCGACGTCGATCAGCGAAAAGGGAGTGCCGGCCTGGACCACCGTTTCGTTGAGGCCAAGCTGCCGGATTGGCTTATGTCCGCCGCGATGCACCGTGCATTCGAACATCAGGTGTTCGAGCACCACCAGCTTGCCGGCGGCGAAGTCGCCGAGCACGTCGGGCAGATCGGTCGGGAGCAGGTTTGCCAAAAAACCGAGCTTGCCGAGGTTGATTGCAACGACGGGCACTTGCCGATGGCCCATCTGCCGGGCCGCGCGGAGGATCGAGCCGTCGCCGCCCAGGACGATGGCCAAGTCGGCATCGATGCCCGCCAGATCGTTCGTGCCGGTGAAGTCCGTGTGGACGATCTGGGCGTATTGCTCGATCATGGGCCGCAACCGCTGGGCCTCGGCAAGCACGTCGGGCCGCTGGCCCGCGCCGAGCAGCAGCGCGCGGAGCGGACGGGTGGCGGAATCAGTGGATCGCTTGGCCATTGGATAGCCGCTCATTGAATACGTTGTTTTTCCGAAAGTTTGAGTGCCACTGGCTCTGCCAGTGTCGTGAAATCGCCGACAACTCTACACTGGCAGAGCCAGTGGCACACTTTTTCAACAGGTTGTTAGCTCATATCGCGGCTGCGGCTTGCGCCGGGCGGCCGGTTCCTTGCTTGCAGGCCCGCAAAATGCCGGCGGCGTCCAATCCCAAGTCGGCCAGCAGCTCGCCGCGGCTGCCGTGTTCGACGAACTGGTCGGGAATGCCCAGGCGACGGACGCGGCTGGTGTCGAGCCGGGCTTCGGCGGCGGCTTCGAGCACCGCGCTGCCAAAACCGCCCAGCAGCGCGCCCTCCTCGACCGTCACGACCAGCGGCGACTCGGCCACGGCCGCGAGAATCGTTTGCCGATCCAACGGCTTGACGAATCGGGCGTTGATGACGCCGAAGTCGAGGCCATCTTTGGCCAGGCGGTCGGCGGCTTGCAGGCACTCGCCCAACAGCGTGCCGCAAACCAGCAGCGTGCCGTCGTCGCCGCGGCGGAGCACCTCGGCCTTGCCTAGTTCAAACGGCGAGCGGTCGCCGTCGATGATTTCGGACGGCGCTTTGGGATATCGGATGGCCGTTGGGCCGTCGTGCCGCAGCGCCCAGTCGATCATTGCCGCAAGGTCCGCACCGTCGCCGGGGGCCATCAGCGTCATGTTTGGCAGCGGGCGCAGGTAGGTCAGGTCGAACGCGCCGTGGTGCGTCGGACCGTCGGGCCCTACGAGCCCCGCCCGATCCATCAAGAGCAGCACGGGCAGATTCTGTAGGGCCGC
>CAYMQL010000361.1:0-2784 GCA_964392255.1 uncultured Planctomycetaceae bacterium
GCGTCCCTATGGCGTTTCGACTGGGGTAGGGGTGTATCTCTTGATCCCGGAACACCCGCCGGGCGTCGGCGACGCCCGCCCATAGTCGGCTCATTTTGCGGGGTGTTCTACTGCCGGGCGTCGGGGCGACAATCCCCAGCTTTTCCGACACGGTGCCGCGCGGCTCGCGCCGGCCATCCGATGCCTTATTCTTCTCGCCTTTGCCCAAGGCACCGCACCCCAGAAATAGAGCCAATGCCCGCCGGGCGGTTAAGCCCGCCGGACTGCCCGGACAAATCGAAGGCCACTGCTACGCAACCACACTTGGCGGGCTGACATCCCTTGCGCCGGGTTGTGTGTCTCTCGTAGAAGGCGTAGAATCGCAATACGGGGCAACGAATCCTCGTCAAGCAGCGAGGGAACACCCGCTCGGAAGGCAGGGAATGACGATGAAACCGCTGGCCGAATCTCCCTGGAAGCAACGTGGCCTGTTCTTCGCTGCCGGACTCTTGGTTACCGTCGTTTGCGGGGTGGTCGTTTGGCGCTGGATGAGCTTGGTCCCGTATGGGGCATTCGATCAGCAGCCGGGATGGCTCAAAGGTCTAAACCGCCTGGTTGGCTGGCTTCCCTGGATCGCCGTAGCGATCGTCTTGATCCTAAGATTCGCCAAGGGGCGCAACGTTCGGGTCGGGTTCTATTTTCTCGGCACCGTCACCCCTGTCGCCGTCCTAATCGGATGGTTGTTTCTTGGTCCCGTTGTTGAAAATCGCATCCATCGTCAGAGGTTCGATGCCGTTGCTTGGCGAAAACAGGAGCAGAGCGACGGAAATCTGACGTGGCCCGCTCGTCTGTGCATGGTGGACGACCTGATGTCGAGCGGGAGGTTAGATGGTCTTGCGAGCGAACAGGTGGTGGAACTTCTTGGGCCTCCCCACGACAAGGGCTTCCCTTTTGGAAGTGCCCAATGCGACATTCACTACTATCTCGGACCCGAGCGGGGGTTCATTCGGATTGACTCTGAGTGGCTGTTCATCGCGTTTGACAAGAATGGCAAAGTCGCCCGATACTGGTTATACAGGGATTAGCTGCCGACACGGAAAACTGGAGGAACCATGTTCGCAGTCGTCCTGATGGTATTGCTCATTCTGTTCGTCGCGTGGTTCTACGCCGAAGTGCGCGCTCGCGCCGACACCTGGGAGGCACAACGGCTATGACCCCGGACATCACCTTTGAGCAATTCGCTCACCAATTCGTCCGCTGTTACTGGGAGGAAGTCGCCCGAGGCGCGCCAGAATTTGCCGGTCACAGCGAACCATGCGACCGGACTCCTGAAGAATTGCTTCAGGAAATCAAGTACGAAGCATCGCTTGAATTTGCCGAAGGCGGTTCTGCGTGCGAAACGATGTATGCCCTCAGAATGATGGATACTGCTGGTGATGTGTGGCGTTTTTGGTTTCGTCATGGCAGCAACAGATGGTTTCTCGTCAGAGCGACGAGCGGATCAAGTCAAGACGAAGCTCGCGTTGATCTCTTGGACGAAGTGTACGGACATTGGTTTCGATCATTCCTTGAACGCATAATGGACAACGCATCGAACCAACGGTGACTGTCATGGGACTTGATTCCGTGGAACTGATCCTGGAGGCCGAAGAATCTTTTGGCATTTCGTTGGCCGACGATGAAATGGTCAAGATCGTCACGGTGGGGCAGTTCTACGACGCCATTATGCGCGAGCTTCCACGCCCCGAGAAGAAGTTCTGCCTTTCGGCGGTCGCATTTCACAGACTGCATCAACCCCTATTAACGGTCACTGGACGGAATCGCGGAGAGGTCCGCCCATCAACGCGCCTTGATACCCTTATCCCGAGCAGGCAACGAAAGGCTGCATGGAAGAAGATACAACGGCTTTCGGGCCTGCGTCTTCCGCCACTCCATTTGCCGACCTGGGCAATCTCAGTTATCTTGGCTTGCGTGGTGTTGGTTGTAGTCGTTGGTGTCTTTTCGCTCGAATGGCCGTTGAGCTACGTTTCGATTGTGCCTGGATTCGTCGCATTCTTCCTGGCCTGTTGGATTGTCGATGCGTTTTTCGGAACCGGGCTACCAAGCCACTTTCAGACGGTGGGCGGGCTTACAAAAGCGGTGCTGGCGAAGAACTTTGCCAAGCTGTCTGGGGAAATTGCCAACTATGACCGGAATGAAGTCTGGGAATCTGTGCGAATCCTGGTTGCGGACCAACTCGGCGTGGAAATAGAAAAAATCACAAAGGAAGCCCGCTTCGTCGCCGACCTGGGTATGAACTAGAACGGCTGCCCTGAATGCAGGGGAACGCACCGGATATGTTCAGAATAGTAGGTTACGCTCTGTTGTTTGCGGTCCTTGGCGTGGTATGGTTCTATCTCATTCGCTCAGTCGCCCGCATGGCACGTCAAAGCGCCTCCGTCAAGAGGCAGGCTAACGAGATTATGGGAGAGCGCCAGCCCTTGTCTCCTGTGCAATTCGGTTCAGAGTTTTTTCCCAAAGAGCAGGTGGACGTTGCCTCTCGGCTGCTTGACATCCTAAGGAAGGTGCTTATCGTCGATGTAAGCCGCATCCATCCTGACGACCGGCTAGTGGAAGACCTGGGGCTTGGGCAAGTCGATGGGTTGGACCCAAATTGGCTGGCGTGTGACATTAAAGACAGTTTTGGAGTCAGTCTTGAACCGGGTTGGGCATCCATCAAGACGGTTCGGGACTTGGTTACATACGTAAGCACCCACTGCCCAACAGCATAGGCGAGGCGGGCTATGGGCACGGGAGCATTCTTCT
>CAYMQL010000361.1:2794-3750 GCA_964392255.1 uncultured Planctomycetaceae bacterium
GCTGAGATGGGTGAGGAGGCAAAGTCCTACGGATTCTCGATTCTTCGGAGGTTGTTCCCGCTTCCACCTGGCTATGTGGAATCGGGAAAACCTCTGGACGAACTAGCGCCCCTTTATCGCCGCTGGGAAATCTGCGGTCTCCCGCTCTTGTTGTGCTGTGGTCCGCCACTTGTCGCCGTATGGTGGTGGCTATTCTATTGGATTGGCGTCTGGAACGCCCAGCGATTCTCCAGCGCGGTGTACAATCTTTGGCCGAGTGGGATAACGTGGGGTGTTCCGGCCGGTCTGTCGGGAATACTCAGTGCAAGTATCCCGATCACGTTGTTCTACCGATGGCGGTTGCGTGAAAGGTACGCGGATTTTGAACGCTACTTGAATCTGCGGCACGGCTACCACCACAAATCCGCTGGTCTGCCGTTGTACGCCTTCTTTGGCGCGATTGTCTTGATAGCCGCCGTTTTCATTTTGCATTACCGGGTTGTGCTTACCAACGATGAGATAGTCCAGTATCCGTTTTTCAGCCTGTCATCAGTGAGCCACAAGTACGGAGGTATTGCCGACATCAGAACCGCTCCGAAAAGGCGAGCACCAAATGGAAATCTCAGAGACAACGACGACTACGAAACCGAATTCACCGATGGCTCAATCTGGTCCACGCACCCGAACCCGGCCGACCTCACGACAGTCGATAAACGACAAATGATGGAGTTTGTTTCCAAGAAGAGTAGTAAACCGATTCGCCACGTGCCCGTATTGGAAGGTAGTTGGTGACGGATATTGTCATAAGAAGGGGACAGGCACGATAGCCCAACGTGGCCCCACCCGTGGCGGACCAGGGACGAAATGTGGCCCAGGTATTCCCAAGAACGCCGGATTGGAGTACAATTACGTGTAATAATTTGATCTGACGCCAACCAAGTTGGCGTCAACCTGCTTCGCCGAAAACCGCGAACCTG
>CAYMQL010000362.1:0-3740 GCA_964392255.1 uncultured Planctomycetaceae bacterium
GGAGTTTGTGTCCATAACAGATGTTTACAGCAGTGGTGCAAGCACGCACCCTACGAATTTGGAGCTTTCCGCAACAGAAACTATCTATCATTCGGAAACGGCTACTCGACGTTCAGCACAATCACCGAAGCGACCGGATCGGGGGCCTCGGCCGGAAGCGAAACTTCAACGCCCTTGTCGTTCGTGCAGACCGCAAGCGGCTTGTGTTCTGGATCGGCCAGCAAGTACGCCGACGCGGCCTTCTTGCCGCTTTGGGCCGGCAGCGTCAATTTGCCGTCCTTCGGCCAGTCGAACACATGCAGATACAACTTACCGGGCTTCTGCGTCACGCGGCCCCACGGCAGCGCCTTCGGGAACGGGCTGGCCGTCGTGCCGTAGATCGACTCGCTGTTGACTTGCATCCACTTGCCGATGGCGGCCAGCCGTTCGACGCTGGGCTCGGGAATCACGCCCTCGGCCGTGGGACCGACGTTCAGCAGCATATTGCCGCCCTTGCTGGCGCAGTCGATCAACATGCGGATCATCTCGGAGGCGGGCTTCCAGTGGTCGTCGCCCTTGTTGTAACCCCAGGTGTCGTTCATCGTCATGCACGTTTCCCAATCGACGCCGGGAAAACCGTTCGGTGGAATTTGCTGTTCGGGCGTGCCGTAATCGCCGATAATCTCGGGGCCTTTGCTCATGCCCTGCATGCCCTGGCGATTCTTGCCCACGCGATTGTTAATGATGATGTCGGGCTGAAGGCTGCGGACGTAGTTATACAGGTCTTTGCCGCGCTCGTGGGTCCAAGTGTCTTCCCACTCGCCGTCGAACCAGAGGATTCCCAGCGGGCCGTAGTTCGTCGCCAGTTCCTTGAGTTGCCCCTTCAAAAAATTCTCGACGTAGCGGTCCATATTCGGTTCGCCCTGGGCGACGTCGTTCCACTCGCGGCGAGGGGCGTAGTCGGGATGATACCAGTCCATGATCGAATGGTAGACGCAAAAGGTGATGCCCGCCTCTTTGCAGGCCTCGGCCAGCTCCTTGGTCGGATCGCGGCGGAAGGGCGTCGCCATGATGTCCCAGTCGCTGAGCTTGCTGTCGAACATGCTGAAGCCGTCGTGGTGCTTGCTGGTCAGGACGATGTACTTCACGCCGGCGTTCTTGGCCATCGCCACCCACTGCTTGGCGTCGAACTTCACCGGGTTGAATCGGTCGCGGAGTTTTACGTAATCCGACATGGGTATTTTCTTGTATTCCATCAGCCACTCGGCGTTCTTTTCCGACTGCTCGCCGTTCCACTCGCCGGCCGGCTCGCTGTAGAGGCCCCAGTGGATGAACATGCCGAACCGGGCGTCCCGAAACCAGGCCATCCGCGCGTCGCGCTGTTCTTTGGTTTCCTGCTGGGGCGAAGCGGCGGGCGCGTCGGCCCGGCATGCGGCGCTAAGCCAGACGAGCGAAA
The DNA here is from genome assembly GCA_964392255.1 of uncultured Planctomycetaceae bacterium. GTDB lineage: Bacteria > Planctomycetota > Planctomycetia > Pirellulales > Thermoguttaceae > CAYMQL01. The sequence continues at coordinate 1,436 of CAYMQL010000362.1, forward strand.
CCAGACTCAGAACGAATCCCTTGGTCAGATACTTGAGCATGAGCGGCACTCCTTGGTTGAAAAAACAGGCAGTCATATGCGAAATGAGCTATCGATCCAGAGGCCCCGGCCCGTCATGCAAGCTGACAAAGCACAGGCCGCATAGAACTTGAACTACGTGTTCGGCTGCGCGTCGATTTCCTCGGGCAGAAACTGCAGCAAGGGCTTCAGCACGATGACCGAGGCGATTCCTTCGCGTTCGGAGCCGGGAATGGCGATTTCAATGTGATCCTGCTTCTCGTAAACCGGCAACGGCGTGCGGTTCAGGTCGGTCAGAAAGTAAGCGGCCTTCCTGGCGCCAAGCCAATCTTGCGCTACGGACGGCGCCGCGCTGGTCGGAACGTAGACGATTCGCTCGACGACCCTTGGCGAGCCGCCGCCGGCCCACAAAACGCCAAAGACGCAGGCCGCAAAAAATGAAACGATTGAAATGTACGGCATGATCCGCGCCGCGACGCGCCCGCGGCTGCGGGGCGTGCTTGCCGACGCCCGGCCCGCCATAAACATCAGCCGATCGCGATCGAGGCCGCCGGCCGCAGGCGTCAGGCTGCCCAACGACGCCTCGAGCAACGCTAATTCTTCGCGGTTTCTTTCTTTGGACATGGAGTCCTCAATTTCTGGCGCAAAGCCGACAGGGCCGATTCGTATCTCCGATGGGCCGCGCTGTCCGACGCGCCGATCAACTCGCCAATCTCCTGAAATGACAACTGTCCCCAAATCCGGGCGACGACCACTTCTCGCTGTTCGACCGCAAGCGACGCCAAGGCGGCTGCCGCCGCGTCGCCATCAAGCCGATCGTCCGGCGAACGCACGAACCACGCCGGTCGCCGCCGGCCGGCATGCGCCTCGTGCCGCCTTCGTCGTTGGGCGGTCCGCGCAGCGCTCAGGGCCTTGTTCCGCACCACCCGAAAAAGCCATGCCGTCGCGTTCTCGGGCCTTCGCGATTGCCCGGCCAACTCGATCAATGCCTCTTGGACCGCGTCTTCCGCGCAATCGCAAATCTGCCGGGCGTAAAGCTCTAAGGTTGCGGCATGGCGGTCGAACAGGCGGCCGAGAAACTCGGGCCCCAAATCGCAGTCAAGGTTGGAGTCGTGCCCGTTCACCATCGTTAAGACGCCGGCCGACCGGTTCTGTCCCGCGCAAAATATGAAAAATACCACAGAGACACGGAGGACTCGGAGAAGGCGTGGGAAGGGTTGGCAACCACAGATCAACACGGATGAACACAGTTAAGAAGCAGGAAACCATAGATAAGCCAAGTTGTGGCTTATTTACGGTTCATGAAGTTGTGTTCATGCGTGGTTCATTACCCTAATCTTCGTCTCCGTATCCTCGGTAACTCCGTGGTGTATCCCGTTAGGTCTTCAGCCGCTTGCGATACGCCCAAAGCCCCAGCGCCGGATTGCTGACATAATAGATGCGCTCGCCGTCGGGCAGCACGTTCCAGCCGTCCCGAAGCGACTTCGGATCGTAGCGGCGAAGCATCGTCGGCAGGTCGCCATAGACGAAACCGACCGACTCGATTTCTTGCTGCGTGAGCTTGCCCGGGCAATAGGTGATCGTGAATCGTTCTTCCGACGAGCCGTGGATCAGATGGGCCGCGGCCGAAAGATTCTGCTGCAATTCTTCGTTCCGGTCGACGGCCTGCATGATCTTGGGCGTTGTCCGATAGCCGTACTTGCGAATCAAGCGGTCGATTTCCGGGTCTTCGCCGAAAACGCCCACCCCGGGGGCCAGCACAATCAGCTCGCCGCAATCGGCAATCGCCATGCGCGTGCGATAGATCGCCTTGTTGCCCAGCCACGTGCTGTGGAACTCTTCGGGATCGAGAAAAACGACCGCCTTGCGGATCGGCTCGTCGAGGATCGTAAAGTTCACCTCGACCGACAGGGCCGCGGCGCGCTGGAAACATTCCGCGTCGTCGCCGATGAACAAGCCGCGGACCGCCAGACTGCCGTCGCTGCGCGGGCCGATCACGGTCAGCACGAACAACAGCGGCAGATGGCTGCAAAAATGGTCCTGGGCATAGTTCAAAATGCGCCGCAGCGGGGTGTCGGCGCGGCCCATCATCCGCTCCATGCCATAGGCGGCGCCGATGAAGTGGCTTTCGTTGATGCCCGACGCCCCGCCTGTGCCCACAAAAAGATTCTTGTTGTAATTGGCCATGCCGATCACTTCGTGCGGCACAACCTGGCCGATCGAAAGAATCAGATCGTGTCCGCCCTGCCAAACAAGCCGATTGAGCTGGGCGGGCCACGGTTTGCAC
>CAYMQL010000363.1:0-3730 GCA_964392255.1 uncultured Planctomycetaceae bacterium
GGCTTTTTGGGGCGGTCGCCGGAGGACCGTCGGCCGCGTCGCTCCAGGGCACGCTGGCCCTGGCCGCACCAATCCTCTTGAGCCTTGCGCTGGTCAACGCCCAGGCCGTCACTTCGCTGACCAGCGAGCGCGACCTCGGCGCGCTCGACCTGCTGCTGGTGACCGACCTGACGCCTTCGGAAATCGTTTTCGGCAAACTGGGCGGCGTGTTCTACAACACCAAGGAAATGGTGCTTCTGCCGATGCTGTTGTGCGTCGGGTTGCGGATCAACGGATCGCTGGGGTTCGAGAATCTGCTCTTTCTGCTCGGCGGACTTGCCGTGCTCTACGTGTTTGCGGCCACCGTCGGGCTGCACGCCGGAATGACCTACGCCAATTCCGGCGCGGCGGTGGCCATTAGCCTGGGCACGGTATTCTTTCTGTCGGTCGGCGTGGCGGTGTGCATGTACATCATGATGGCTTTTAGCGGCTCGTTTCAGGCCCAGTTCTTGCCGTTCTTCGCATTCATGGTGTTCGGCGGCGCTGGGCTGTATGCGGTGCTCGGCGTGCGCAATCCCTCGACCGCCATCGGCGTGGCCTCGTTCGCCTGCCCGTTCGCCACCTTCTACGCGATTACCAGCTATCTGCTCGGGGCCAATCTGGCGGCGTTTCTGGTCACAGCCGCGGCCTACGGGTTCACGTCCGCCGCCATGCTGGTGCCGGCGATCTGCGAATTCGACGTCGCGACCGGCCGGACGACGGTCGAAGAATAACCTAGATTTGTGGATGAGCATTCACTTGCAATCCTCGCGGCTTCGCGCCGCGCCATCGGTCTGGATCGCACTGTCGGCGATCGGCGTTTGGATCGTCGCGGCGGCCTGGCTGCTGCGCGACTGCTTCGTCGACGACGCCTTTATCGGATTCCAGTATCTAAAAAATCTTACGGCCGGGCAGGGATTCGTGTTTTTCGCCGGCGAGACGCCCGTCGAGGGCGCAACCAACATCGGCTGGCTGCTGGCGCTTGCGCCGCTGTGCGCGCTGGTCGAGCCGACGCTGGCCGCCAAACTGGCCGGCCTTGTCCTGACGCTGGCCGTGCTGGTTTTGACGGCGGGTCTCGGCCGGCGTTTGGCCCAGGCGATCGAGCCGCCCGACGCGGCGTTCGGCCTGGTCCTCGTTCCGGTTTTGATGTTGGCGGCCAGCTTCGAATTCATCTATTTTTCGCTGGCCGGCATGGAAACCGCATTGCTTGCGCTGATTTTGCTTGCGATGGTTCGCACGGCCCTTTGCCGACCGGTTTCGATGTGGTTGCCCGTGCTTGGCGCAGCGGGGTTTTTGGTCCATCCCGAGGCGGCCGCCGTTTATCCACTCTACGCGGGCATGGCCTGGCTCTGGGCGTCGAAAGAAGAACGCCGCGGGCTGGCTGCCGGCGTCGCGATTTTCGCCGCCTTGTTGGCCGGCATCACGGCCGTTCGGTTTTTCTATTTCGGCGACGTGCTGCCCAACACGTTCCACGCGAAGCCGAGCGGGCTTGCGCTGGCCGTGGGCAACGTCTACGCATTTTTAATGGGACAAAACACCAACGTCGCCTTTCCGGCGACCGGTTGGCTGGCGATTCCGCTTTTGGGGTTTGGCTATTGGCGATTGCGGCGAGCGATAATGCCCGCGGCCGACATGCTCGCGGCGGTTGCCGGCGTTGGGTTGGCGATGGCCGTCTACAGCCCGCCGGATTGGACCGGCATGCCCCGCTACTTTGCCCCCTATCTGCCCGCGGCGCTGGTTGTGTTCTGGCTGGGTCTGCTTGAAGCGGTGCGGCGGCTTTCGCAGTCCACAGAGCGGTCGCAACGATTGATCGCTGCGACGATTGCCGTCTTGCTGGTGCTGACGAGCGTTGTCGATTTCCGAACGAAGATGGCCGGAATGGCGGATTTTCCGGGTTACGTTCTGGCGTGTAAGCCGTTGATTGAACCGACCCTGTGGGTGCGCGACCATCTGCCGGCCGATGCGACGATTGCAACGCGGCGGATCGGGGCATTGGCCTATTACTCCGACCGCAGGGTTTTTGATTATGCATACGGTCTGCCCGACGCCGAGGCGGCGCGGCTTGTGTCGCGGCACGGCGGCCGCTTCAACACGCCGACCGATGCGCAGCTGGCCGAGTTGTGGCGGGCTCGGGCCCCCGACTATCTGCTGGAAGACGGCTCGGTTATCGATTACATCATCACTCAGGCCCACGGCGTCCGGCAGCGGTTCGCCATTCACGGCATCGAATACCGCGTGATCGAGCAGTTTCCGATCGGGCGCGATGCCCTATGGGTACTGGCCGAGCGGATTCCGTCGCCGTAGCCGTCGAAAGCGGTGCGCCGTGGGACGTTAGCGGAACGCGGCGGCGATCCACCGCCAAGCGCCGAGCATTGCGCCCATCAGCATCAGGCAGGCGAGCATCAATAGCGGCACGATCCAGCCGAGCGCAAAAACCCAGTGCGTGTAGTCCCAAATGCGGTTCCAACCGACGATCACCATGAGCGCGGCCAGACAGAGGAACGGCCCGTAGGGGATTTCGCGGTCGCGGAACAGAATCAGCCGCAACAGGCCGACGACGATGCCGGCGAAGGGGGCCAGAAAGAAAACGATCAGGCACGACTGCCAGCCGAGATACGCGCCGATCATGGCCATCAGCGTAACGTCGCCGAATCCGAGGGCCTCGCGTTGCATCGCGGCCGAGGCGACGATCCGCACGAGCCACATCAGGCCGCCGCCGGCCGCCACGCCGACCAGCGCCGAGAGCAACCCGTGCCAGCCCAGCGGATTGCGGTGCCAGACGATGGCGATGCCCAGCGAGCCCATCGCGCCGAGCCAGAGGATGCGGCGGGTGCTGGGGTGGCGGGCGACGCGGGCCCAGCAAAGCGTCCACGCCCGGCGGAAACCGTGCCGCGCGTACCAGGTGCGCGGCAGCAGCGCGATGCACCATAGCCACCAACAGGCCAGGCCCAAGGCCAGCGAGCCCAAGGCCCCAATGCCGGCTTGCGGAAAAGCGTCGAGCCAATGGGGCCACGGATTCGGCGAGGTGAACCGCAGGAAGGTTGGGGCGAATTGCCCGTCGCCGACCGGAACCACGAGCGGCAACAGCGACCACGGCCACGCCGCGGCGATCAACAGCCCCATCAGCGTGCCGGGCATCGTGATTTCGTCGGGAATGATCTGCTCGTCGACGTCGATCATCGAGCCGGCCAGCATCCAGGCGATCAGCACCAGATGGGCGGTGAACTCGATGTGCAGGATTATTAGCATCGGACCGCTGCGCGGCGCACCGCCGAACGGCAGCAATCCGCCTGCGCCGATCTCCCACCAATAGAGCGCGGCGGCGCCGACGCCGGCCAGCAGTTCCAAGAGCATCGGGCGAATCCAGAACCCGGGGCCGTGAATGACTGCCTCGCGCCGCAACCCCAGCCAGCCGACGATCGGCAGCCGATCGCAACCGCGGCGCGGCGGGGCCGACGGGTCGGGCGGCGACCACGGGCTGATCGGTCGCGGAAACCACGCCAGCCGGTAGATGGCCAAATTGACCGCGCCGCCGATGCACGCCCCCAGCACGAAAACGACGGCAAGGCGGACTTCCAACGGGATGGCGGCAATGAAGTTCACGGCAAAGGCCCCGTTCGAGGACGGTTATGTTGTCGGTTGAACCAACAATGTTGAAATCGTGTGCCACTGGCTTTGCCAGTGCAGAGTGATCGGGGATTTCACAACACTG
>CAYMQL010000364.1:0-3724 GCA_964392255.1 uncultured Planctomycetaceae bacterium
CCTTAACGCCCGCGACGACATAGTCGCTCACCGAATTTGCAAAGATCACGCCGGCCGGAGCGACGTCGACGGCGCTGATGTCGACCGTCAGAGAACCTGTCGCCGTGTCGTCGAAGGTTACGACCGCTCCGTTGCCGTAGTCGGCCGCGGCGCCGTCGCTGGTTTTCTTCCAGTTGCCCGACCCGACGGCCGTGCTCCAAACAGGCCCGACGGCGCCGGTCCAGGTGACGTCGATCGGCGCGATGCAGTTCAGAATTTGGCTGCGGTACAGGCTCAGATCGGCGATGTAGGTCGTATTGCCGAAAACGGCGGTATCGTCGGGCTGACCCTCAAGAAACTCGCCGATGACGAGCATCGCGCCGGCCAATTCCCACTGTTGCGCCGCCGTATCGTAACGGAAGACCGGTCCTCCCGAGTCGAACCGGGCCGCCTGCATTTCGCCGGCGTTGTCGTTGTCGTTGAAAATGGTTCGGAAACCGTAGGTCTTGGTCGTCATGTCCGATCCGCTGATCGGATTGACAAAGGTGGAGGTCCAGAAGGTCGACGCGGTCGCAATCTGATCGGTGCCCCAACGCAGCGATTGGGTATGCAAAGGATCGTAGTAAAAGCCCGCGTAGGCGGCCTCGGGCGCACCTTCCGCAACAACGTTCCACTCGAGATCCCAATAGCTAATCGTTTCGGCACGATCCATGCCGTTGCCGGCGGCCACGATCCACGCATTGCGCGAAGCGGCGTTGTCGGTGACGAAGACGCCGCCGAGAGCCGGTGCGTTGTTGATCTTGAAAACGCCCAAGTCGGACAAAACGCTCGTGCTGTTCGGGTCGTGAAGTTGGCTCCACGAGCCGGCGACGTACGAGTAGCTTGTTCCGTTGAACGTTACCGTGCCGGGTCCGACGTGCGCGGCGGTCAGCACCCAACCGTTGCCCAAATAGACGCCGCTGCTGGACCTTACCTTCGCCACATTGGCCCAGCCCGGATCGGTGCCGGGCAGCGACGGCCCGGATGGATACGGCGGCATCGTCGTGTTGCCCGAGCCGTCGCCGTCGGGCAGGTCGCTGATAATAACGGCAGCCGCCGGCGGCGCAGCAAAAAGCAGGCCGAGCAGACAGACGGAGACGATGCCGAACAGACTGCGATACGCCATCTGTGCCTCTTCACGAACTAGTGCTTTGTCAACCTTTGATTTTGGAATTGAGTGCCACTGGCTATGCCAGTGCTTTGCTTGACCATCCACAATAACTGGGCACTGGCATAGCCAGTGGCACCCTAAATCTTAACCGTGACAAAGCACTAGAACCGGATGCCCGAGATGGTTTTTTTATCACCCCGTACACCAACTTCATTATATCCGCAAGCCGTCGTCGGCCAAATGGTTTGTGCCCTGAAATAGGTAAAAAAACGCCGGAAAATCCCGTCGGCAGGGGGGTCGGGGCCGATAGAACACTGGTTGCCCGGCCCTCTTCCCGCGATAATCAACCCTCCTGCGATAATCACCATGCGACAATCCAACGCCGCCCGACCGGGAGCGCGCGTTTGAAGCGTTTTAGCGTCCACCGACAAGTCCCCATGATTTGCAACTTTCCAGAACTGCGTCTTGGGCCGCTTTCGATCGGTTTTCCGGTCGTCCAGGCCCCGTTGAGCGGCTACAGCGATTGGCCGATGCGGTTGATCGCCCGTCGGCTTGGCGCGGCCTACACCGTCTGCGAGGTGATGCTCGACCAGTTCGTTCTGAATGTGACCAAAGGCCGCAAGCAGAAGCGATTTCTGCGCGTCAGCGACGAGGAGCATCCCTGCGGCGCGCAGTTGATGGGCGCCGCGCCTGAACAGTTCGCTCCCGCGGCCCTAAAACTCGCGGCGGCCGGCTTCGACGCGATCGACCTGAACTTCGCCTGCCCGGTCAAAAAGGTATTGGGCCGCTGCCGGGGCGGATTCTTGTTGAGCGACCCCGAGACGGCGCTTTCGATCGTCGGCCGGGTGCGCGACGCGCTTCCGCCGGACATGCCGCTGACGGTCAAAATGCGGCGAGGCATCGACGACTCGCCCGAAAGCCGCGACCGGTTCTTTGCCATCTTCGACGGCGCGTTTCGGCTGGGCGTTGCCGCCATTACGGTCCACGGCCGCACGGTGCGGCAGCGCTACGAGGGCCGCAGCTCGCGCGAGTTCCTTCGCGAAGTGAAAACACATGCCGGCCCGCGCACCGTGCTGGGCAGCGGCGACCTGTTCACCGCCCAGGATTGCCTCGACATGCTCCGCGAAACCGGCGTCGACGGCGCCGCGGTCGCCCGGGGCGCCATCGGCAACCCGTGGATTTTTCAGCAGGTCCGAGCGTTGGCCGGCGGCGTCGTGCTGCCGCCGCCCAGCCTGCACCAGCAGCGGGCCGTCATCGCCGAACACTATCGGTTGTCCGAAGAAATCTACGGCCCCAAGCGATGCTGCCGCGTCATGCGAAAGTTCGGCATCAAGTATGCCCAACTGCACCCGCAATCGAAAGCAGTTCGCGACGCCTTCGTCGCAGTCAGCGAGCCGGCCCACTGGCGGGCCGTGCTCGACCAATGGTATGCCGACGACTTGCCCGGCGTGCAACCGGCCTCTCCGGCCGAGGGTTATTATGCTTGACGCCGGCTGGGGACAGCGGTCAGCGGTCAGCGGTCAGCTTTCAGCTATCAGCAGTCAGCTTTCAGCTTTTTGGATCGCAGCGGCGTTTCGCACAATGCCGTCGCGACGCGCCCGCCAAAGGGCCGTGCGACGAAACCGCCGGCGGAACGACTCTTCGTCCAACGCGGCGATTTCGGCCAGATTCACGGGATTCATGCCCGGCCCAGGCTGAAACGCCGGCTCGTCGGTCGTCGGCGTGCGACGATTCCAAGGACAAGCCTCCTGACAAGCGTCGCATCCGAAAAGCCGCCCCCGGCACTTGCTGCAAAGCTCCTCGGGCATCTCGCCCCGCAACTCGACCGTCAAATAACTGACGCACCGGCGCGCGTCGAGCCGATGCGGTTCGATCAGCGCTCCGGTCGGACAAGCATCGATACACGCCCGACACGATCCGCAGCGACTTTCTGCGACGGGTTCGTCGTACGCCAATTCCTCCGTACTCAACAGAGCCGCCAAAAAAAGCCAACTTCCGAACCGTTCGTTGATGAGCGTCGTGTTTTTTCCGATCCAGCCCAATCCGGCCGACTGGGCAAAATGCCGTTCCAAGAACGGGGCCGTATCGACCGCGCCGCGAACGCCGGCCCCGGGCGTCAATCGGCGATGAAAGTCGGCCAGCGCATGCAACCGGCCGCGAATCACGTCGTGATAATCCGCGCCCCATGCGTAGCGCGACACCCGGGCCTCGCCCGACTTTGGCGCCGCGGGCTCCGCCGTTCGATAATTCAACCCCAGCATCAAAACGCTCTTGGCCCCGGCGAGTACCCGATCGGGATGCCGGTAAGCGTCCAGACGGTCGGCGAAATACCGCATCCGGCCGGCCAATCCGTCGGCGACCCACTGCCGCAGCCGATCGAAACCAGCCGGCGCGACGGCCGGCGTCGCCCCGACCAGGTCGAACCCCAGCCGCAACGCCTCTTCTTTCAACGCTGCGGTGAGCATCTCGATGTTCATAGGCTGCGGTCCAGCTTGCCGTTACACTGCCAACCAATTTCTTGGAAGTGCAGGATACCAAAAATGGTTCATCCGGCGGAAGCGTACCTGGGGGTTGAAAAAGTGTGGACATGCTTAT
>CAYMQL010000365.1:0-3723 GCA_964392255.1 uncultured Planctomycetaceae bacterium
AACAGCATCCACTCATTGTTGCAGCAAACTGGAAACGGCATTGAGTGGCACCCAAAATCTTACGGGAAATCGGGCACTGGCATAGCCGGTGGCACCCTTAATCTTAACTGCGACAAAGCACTAGCGGACGCGGCAGCGGAAGCGGAGGATGCCGCCTTGGCCGGGTTCGAGCGGACGGCAGAGTTCGCAGCGGACCACCTCGGAGCCGCCCTCGTTGGGCTGCGCGGCGAAGTTCGCCTCGACGCTGCACTGGGCGCTGCCGGCGATGTATTCGAGCCGGGTGCTCAGGCTGTCGAGAATCGCCACGTTTTGTAGCGGCTGGTTTCCTACGTTGTCGAAGCGGAGGGTGAAGTCGACTTCGTCGCCCGGCTTGGCCAGCGGGGTCGAAGCCAGTTTGAAGAGGCGCAGCCGCGGGCAGCCGGGCGGCGACTCGGCGGTGTAGACCGAAAGGGCCGAGTCGTATTTCACCTCGGCCATTGCACCGCGATGGTCGAGGATGATTTCGACGGCCTGATTGTGGGTCCACGCGATGGCGGCAGTCGAGCCGCGGGCCAACAGCGGCATTTCGGCCGCCTCGAGGACGCCTTGGCGGATGATCGCCAGATTTTCGTACGCCTGGAACGAGCTTTGGAAGGCTTCGGGACCGATGGCGGTCGACAGGACGTCGCGGAGTTGCTTTGTTCGGAGCGCCGCGGCGGGCAGAGCGGCGATTTCGCCCTTCGGTTGGATTTGTTGTTTGGCGTCGGCGACAGGCTGGACGACGGTGGGCGCCGCGAGCTTTTCGGGCATGGAAACGCCGTCGGCCCGCTGACGCTCTTCGTTCGCTATGAGTCCGACCACCTGGCGGACCGCGCCGAAACGCGGGCTGTAGAGATAGACTTTATTGCTTGGCTCGACGAGCGTTCGGCCGTCGAGCGTATCGTATTTGGCGACGGCGTCTTCCATGTCGACGCCGCTCAGTTCGCCTTGGCGATTCATGCCGGCCGGATCGAGTTCGTCGCCGCCGTCGCGAAGATATTCGTCCTCGGGCCAGGGTTGGCGCAGGCCGGGCGGCGACCAAGGCCCTTGGGCTACGTAGGGCAGCGGCACGCCTTGCTCCATGCCGGGCGGTCCGTCGGGACACGCGGCCGGCGTCTGGTCGGAGGCGTCGGCATAGGCGCCGGGGGGCAGGCTTTCGTGCGGCGGCATCCGATTCATCACCGGACTGCGGCAGGAACACAGAATCAGCGCGCAGAGTGCGACCAGCGCCATTTGCCACGGGTCGGGGCCCAAGCGTTTTTCGGCATCGAGTCGCACGACGTGTTTCATACGTTCGGAACCTTGAATGCTATCGCGACAGGGCTCGGTCGATTCTCAAAGGGTCGCTGCTGCCTTAGCGGTCGGCTTGCGTTTCTCGCCTTACGGGAAAAACTCCCAACAGCGTGTTTTGTTTAGACGGCGAACTTGTTCACCGTGAATGTTTGATGATTTAAGCTGAAATACGCGGCGAACATGTTCGCCGGCTAAACGGTAGTGAGAATTGCGGTTAACTCTATACTTCAGGCGGCGGCGGGAGGTTTTTGGCTTTTGGAGACGCAGGCGCGACGGCCGGTCGCGGCTTTGTGGAACAAGGCATCGGCGCGGCGGCCGGTTGCGGAGCGGCCGTGGGCGGCGGCAAATTTACGAACGGGGGCGATCCGTAACAAAACTCGGGCGAAGCGGCTTCCTCGGCGGTTGGGACGCGGGCGCCAAGCCGCAAAATCGCGACGGGGCGGCCCAGGCCGTCGGCCACCGCCAACGGGTCCTGGCCGGGCGCGGCTTCGAACCAGCTTTGCGATTGCGGATCGTCGCGCGACGGGAGCGCCCGGCGGGGGTCTTCGAGATAGACGACCCGCGTGACGAACTTTCCGTCCAGGGCCAGCCGGAGGTCTTCTTCGGTGATGTCGATCGGGATTGCGAAGCGGCACTGCTGGTCGACCGGGGCGTAGAGGCGGTCGATCAGTTCGATGGTTGGAAAAACCTCTTGGCCTTCGGCCAGCCGGATGTTTGCGATGCGCAGACGATAGACCGAACCGATGAGGAGCCCGGCGCGGCGCGAGCCGGCCTCGCCGTCGTCGAACTGTTCGGAATGGGCCAGTGAGATCAAGGCCCCGTGCGGGGCCTTGATCTCGACCGGCTGGAAAAACCCGGGCAACGGTCCGCCTCGCCGCAGTTGCTGGCTGCCAATCGCTCCCGGCGGCATTGCACCGTGATGCTGATAATGCACGGAGGGCGATTGTGCCGAGAGCGCACCAACGGCGCCCAGGCCAATCGCCGCAACGAGCGTCAGCATCCCGGCCGCTCGTTTACCGCAGCGCGAGGCTGCGGTCGCCAGGCAACGGGGAGATCGAACCATTGTCGCGAGTTGTTTTTTTAGAGATGAGAAGAATCGGAGCATAGAAAAGCCCGCGGACCGAAGCCCGCGGGCTCGAAGTTTGTCGCCGTTATTCAATCGGACATTCGTCGCCTTCGCACGGGCCTTCGCAGTCGGGTTTGACGCACTCGTGCCGGTCGCTCAACGGCTGGCGGAACCAGCCGGCGCCGGCGCTGGTGCGTTCGACGATCCGGACGTGGTCGGCCGGCTTCGGATAGCTGTAGCCGGGCGTCTGCTTCACCACCACGTTGACCTTCTTGGTCGGCTCGGGCAGGTGGACGCGCGTGCGGTTTTTGACGACGTGTTTCTGCAAACCGGCGGGCACGCCCATGGGCACGCTGGGCGGACCGGGCAGTCCGATCGGCGTTCCGCACATCGGCATGCCGTACTGCGGCGCGGTCGAGCCGGCGAGATAATTCATCGGCATGGTCGAGGATCCGCCGGCGGGCATGCCTAGCGGCGTTTGGGCCTCGCCCATTTCCTGACCCTCGGCGGGGCATTGATACGACGCCGTGGCGACGTCGCCTTCGATCAGTTCGCTGCCGGGCGATTGTAGGTCTTTGTTGCCGAGCCGGACGATTGCAAGAATCGCTCCGCGGCGGTCGGCCTCGACGATCGGGTCGACGCCGGGATCAAGACGGGTGCTGACCAGGGTTTCGACGCCGGCCAGAGCCAACTCCTGATACTCGGGGTCGGGCAGATAGATGACCTTGGTGACGAAGTTGCCCGAGAGAACTTGGTCGAAGTCTTCCGGAGTAAACTGTGCGGGAATGGCGTTGTGGGCCAGGAAGGCTTCGGTTCGGGGCATGACGGGGCCAACCTCGAGCGTTGGATAGAGTTCGACGCCGGGGCGGCCCGGAATGCCGCTGAGTTTCAGTCGGTAGATCGCGCCTTGCGGGAAGTTGTAGCGGCCCGGGCAGACCAGCGGCTGGGAATCGAACGCGCCGTGTTGGGCGACGTCCCAAGCGACGGCCATTCCTTCGGGTCCGACGAAAGCGACCTGCGAGGTCATTCCGGTGGCGGGACCTTGCGGTTGATAGACCATTACGCCGGGTCCGGGGCCATCGACGCCGGGGCCCGGGTGCATCAACATGCTGGCGGGCGGCAGATTATTTTTGCACGGCGCCCGGCACCCCAGGATTGCGGTGCATGCGACCAAAATAGTTGCAATCACGGATTTCATAGGATTCCCCCTCCAAAAGGCGGCCAAGGCCGCGTCCAAAATCCACAGAGATCAGGGTCGAGAGTTCGGCGGCCCTTTGCATAAGGCGCACATCGAGCGGTTGGATAACCGCGAACTCTGGACCCTGCCCCTCGTGTCGTGTTCTCCT
>CAYMQL010000366.1:0-3711 GCA_964392255.1 uncultured Planctomycetaceae bacterium
TCCTCTGCGTCTCTGCGGTGATTTATCGATTCCTATCCCGTTTTCGCGTTAAGGAGTTGGTTATGTCGAGAGTATTGTTGCTCGCCGGTTTGATAACCGCCGTGTTTTTGGCGGCGGCATGGGCCGATCCGCCCGAGGTCGCAAAATCGGCGACGGCCGAAACCGCCGCCGACCAACCGGCCGCGCCGAGCGAATACTGGCTAGGCATCGGTTGCGGGCCGGCGCCCCTGCGGCTGCGGGCCAAGCTCGAATTGCCCGAAAATCAAGGCCTGCTGGTTGCAGGCGTTGCGCCCGAAAGCCCCGCCGAGAAGGCCGGCATCGAGCCGGGCGACGTTTTGCTCCGTGCGGCCAACGAGCCGCTCGCCGATCCGCGCGACCTGGTCAAAGCGGTCGAGGCGGCGAAGAACAGCCCGTTGAAAATCGAATTGCTCCGCGACGGCAAGCCGATGGCGCTCGAGGCGACGCCGGTCAAACGTCCGCCCGAGGCGCGACTTGCCTCGCCCGAGGCCCTGCCCGGCGATTGGGAGCTGATGCAGCGGTGGATGGAGCGGATGATGCCCCGCGGCGAGGGCGACGACCGTCGGCCGCCGATGCACTTCCGCTTCTGGCATCCCGGGACCATTGTGCCGCGCGGCGCCCTGGCGCCGGCGCCGTGGCCGGCCGGCCTGAGCATTGTCGTTCGCAAAGAAAGCGACGAACCGGCCCGCATTGTCGTTCGCCGCGGCAATGAAAAATGGGAAACAACGGAGCCCGAGTTGGACAAGCTGCCGGCCGACGTTCGGCCGCACGTCGAGCGGATGCTCGGCCGCGGTCCGCTGGGCATGTTGGGCGGTCCGCTCACGTTCGACTTCGTGCCCGACGCGGCTTTGCCCGACGGCGAAATTGACGCACCCGCCCCGCCCGAGTCGATGGCTTTGCCCCGCGGCGACAGAATCCTTGAACGGATCGAACGACGGTTCGACGAGACGAACCGCCGCATCGACCAATTGATGCGAGAAATGGAAGAGTTGCACGAGGGTCAAAAAAGTGAAATCCGATAGCCGGGAGCGAACATTACAGCCCTAACCGGCATTCCCAAAAAAATTCACCGCGGAGGACACGGAGGGCACGGAGATTCAAGCCATGTGCTGCGATTGGTTGCAGCAACCACCGAGCAGTTGGCGGCGAAACACGAATGATTTTCTTACAAACGAGTTGGATGCCAATGCAGTGTATTCCACTTTATGCCTATCTCCGCGTCCTCCGCGGTGAGTTTATCGCTGTAGTATGAGCTTCCGGCGAGTTGGACGCGATTTTCCCGCAATAGCCAAACGGAAACGACGCACAGCCCAAGAAAAACCTGCCACCGCAGTTCCCTGCTGCGGTTTCCGGAGAGGGACGGAGTCCGGCCGCCCGGGCCCGTCCCTCTGCACTTTTTGGGCTTGTGACAGCGCAAATTGGCGAACTCCAAAGTAGTCCGCACACTCCGTGTGCGGAAGAGTTGGCCACACTTGGGGCGTATCTGTTGCATATCCGACCGGCAGTGCAATCCACGTCGCGGAACCTATGCCGCCTCTACAGCAAGAGCAACCACAGATAACACAGATAACACGGATATTGATTGGAGGAACACAATCGCCCGCTGCCTTTGCATCTGTGATATCCGTGCAATCTGTGGTTGGCATCCGCACCTTATAAGTTCACTTAGGGTCCGCCGAGCGGACCGTGTCCGGCGTTGGCACGACCACCTCGACGTCGGTCTTCTGGCCGGGCACCAGCGAGACGTTGCGGAACTCGACTGTTTTGATCGGCCGCGTGCGCAGACGGAATTCCTTGATCTCGTCGAGCGTCACGTCGAACTCGAATTGCTCCATTTGAACCGGCCCTTCGCTAGAACCGCCCCAAACCCTATTGGGATTATCCAATTCCCGGCCGTCTTTGGTCGTCGCGATGATGCTGAATTGTGTGGCTCGGTCGTGGACCGTATCTTTCGCGATCGAAACGAAGGCCTTGCCCGCCGCATTCTGCCCGATGCCGCTGAGCGTTGCATTGCCGGGCAGGCTCATCACGCCACGGTAATCCGGCTCGATGCGCGATCCTTTGGTCCACGGCCCCATGCTGTATTCGAGCCGGACGGTCGCCATCTTGGGCGTGCGGCCCACGGCCCCTGGGCTGAGCGAGTAAGTAATCCAGCCGAGCTGGTCGTTATTTGGGCCTGGCGCGGTGGAACCGCTGGCGACCATTCCCGAGGCCGCCCGCGGCAGCGGCTTTCCTTCGGCATCCAACAGCGTAAGGCTTGCACAGCTCTGTTTATCAATGTCCGGGTGTGAGAACCAAAGATACAAAAATCGCGGGTTCTCTTTCAGAAGCTCCGGATTGCTATCCACGCTGAGCCACGTCTGCAAAACGCTGACTTGCAGCCGCAACTCGTTTTTTTCGGTCACAGGCGTTCCATCGGCGTGCCACGTCCGGCCGTCCGGCCAATCCTTGCTCTCGTCCTGCCAAGCAAGGAAGCGAAGCTGTGGCAATATTGTAGTGTCTGCAAGTGTGCCACTGGCTTTGCCAGTGCTTGGCTGTGGCTCGCCGGCATGTTGTGCATCGTCGGGCAGCAGGGCACTGGCCGAGCCTGTGGCACTCGGCGATTTGTCGGACGCTGCCGTATCTGTGTCAGTTTGGGTGGCCTGTAGTGCTGCTTGCACCACTTTGTAGCGAATGCGCACTCCATGAACGGAGGTGTTTTCAAAGCCTTCGTCCTGAAGAACGCCCATTGTGTTGGTGCGGGTGCGAAACGCTTGGCAGGAACTCCAGTCTCCGTGATAGTCCATGCCGGAACTGGTGCCGGGCAAATAGTCGCGGACGAATCCAGCAGCATCCTTCTTGGCGAAGTGATCCAAGACCGTTTCGGGCTTGATCGTTTCCCACTGGTTCGACTGGCCGACGAAATCCTCCTGCATCTCAAGACGCATTTTCTGCCACGTCTTGTCTCCAAAGTGGAAAAGGATGTCCACATCGTTGGCCTTGATCCACTCCTTCAACTCCGCAGTAAGTTCCACAATGTCGGGCGCGCGGTTTGTCAGTTTCAATGCAAATGGCGGCTTCAGCGACTTATCGGTCTCGATGTCGAAGAAAACTAATCCTTGCTTGTCGCAATCCTGCGTGGTGATTTCCCGCCACGTCACCGCGCCAAACGATTCGGCGGGCTGCTGCTTGCCCGACTCCATAGGGTCCCTCTTGTCCGCAGGCCATTTTAACCTTGGATCATCGACCACGCCTGCCGCGCGCTGGCGAATCGCGTGGGCCGACTGCGTGTCGCCGAGGTGTTCTGCAAGACCGATGAGCCAGAGACATTCTTTGACAAAAATATCATCCACCGCTTTCGTCTGTTCTTTCCAGTGTGGGCTGGCAAGACGTCTCTGGGTCGCAATGAGCAACTCGCGATTGGCCCGGGCCACGTCGTATTCCTGCAACGGCGATTTGCAGTACTTCTTGGCCAGGTCGTACTGCTTTTCGATGAAGATCGGCTCGCGGGCGGACCACCAGCACTTGGCGGCCAGCTCGGGATTGGTTTTGTCGATCTCCCGGAACACCTGCACCGTCGCGGCGTTCTCGCCCAGCGTCCGATTTAGCGCCATAACGTCCTGGAACAGCGCCGCGCTGCCGCGGCCGACCTGAAAATGCCGGGCCTTCCGATCGCGCAGGTCGACCATCGCCGATTTCGCCGCCGGATAGGCC
>CAYMQL010000367.1:0-3706 GCA_964392255.1 uncultured Planctomycetaceae bacterium
GAGCGGTGGCAACGATGGAACCAAGCCTTGCGAACGACGCTGGTGGCCCGGCAGGTGCAAAAAGGGCCGCAGGCGGGCTCGTGGGACACGAACGACCTGTGGGGCAGCTACGGCGGCCGAGTGTTTACCACGGCACTGTCCACGCTGACGTTGGAGGTTTATTATCGTTTCCTGCCCATCTATGTGGGGGTATTGCCCGATAAGACGCGGATTCGCTGAAGGTCCGCTTTTGCCGTAATCGATGTGCGCATAGCCGGGGGTTAGCAGTCCCCCGGAGCAAAGCCGTCGATCTATGCACCAACCGGGGGCTGTTAGCCCCCGGCTATTGCAACATTGAATGTCTGACGGTCAATAAACCGCTGCCCGTTTGACACCGCAGCGGCGGCACAGCTACAATTAAATTGAAGACTGTATTGAAGATCGCTCGCCCCCCCGGATTGCGTGGGACGCTCAATCGCCGAATCGAAGGAAACAGGCTATGTTTGGACTTAGCACATTGGAGATCGTCGCGCTGGCCGTTGTGGTTCTGCTTTTATTCGGCACGCGGTTGCCGAGCGTGATGCGCTCTTTGGGGTCAGGCGTGGTCGAGTTCAAGAAGGGCTTGCAGGGCGTCGAGGACGACGCGAAGAAGGTCGAAAGCCAGCCGCCGACGAAGGACGAGGCCAAGTAAAGCGCGACCGAGCCCTTTCTCAGAAGCAGCGCTCATGTGCCCTCTGTTCGCATTCCTCGATAGCCCGCTGGAGATGCTGATTCTTATCGTGCTGGCGGTGTTGTTGTTCGGCGAGCGATTGCCGGAAGTCGCCCAGACGTGGGGCAAGAAGCTGATCGAACTCAAAAAGGGAATTCACAGCATCCAGCAGGAGATTCAAAACGCGGTCAACGAGGCGGCCTCCGTCGAGCCGCCGCCGAAGCATTCGGACTACGAAGAACCCGAAGACCGCGAAGAGGCCACCGCGCCGAAGTTCGAACCGCCGCCGTCGAATCCGTAGGGTATTTCATATTAACCAAGGTGACGCCCCATGCGACGCATTCTTCTCTTGATCTGTGCGTTTTCTTTCGTTTGCGTTCCTTTAGCGACCGTGGCGGCCGAACCGGAGGCGGTCAAGAAAGAAGCCGCGGCCTCGGCCAAGCCGGAACCGAAGCCCGCCCCGGACGCCAAGGCCAAAAAATCCGACGCAGCCCCTGCCCAGGCTTCGCCCGAGAAGAAGGCGGACGCCGTTCCGGTTGCGCCGGAGAAAAAGGCAACGCCGGAGACCGCTCCGGCCGCGTCTGAGAAGAAACCGGAGGCTGCTCAGGCAGCCGCCGACAAAAAGGTCGAAAAAAAGGCGGACAAAAAAACCGCCGACGCGAAAAAGAAGAAGCCGCGCGAGGCCAAGACCGTCGCGAAGACGCAGAAAACCGAAAAGAGCGAAGAAAAATCGGTTAAAAAGCCGGTCGTCGTGTTGTTGACGCTCAAGGGCGAGTATCCCGAGGGTGCGGGCTCGCCGGGACTGTTCGGCGAGTTGCAACCGTCGTTGGCCGCGCTGGTGCAGCGGATCGACGCCGCGGCCGCCGACAAGGACGTGGCCGCCGTATGGTTGAAAATCGAAGACCTTGCGATCGGCCGCGGCAAGATTTACGAACTGCGGGCTGCAATCGCCCGGGTGCGCAAGGCCAAAAAGCCCGTCTACGCCGAACTGACCACCGCCGACGCCTCCGCGTATCTGATTGCCGGTTCGTGCGATCAAATCGTGATGCCGCCGTCGGGAATGTTGATCATTCCCGGCGTGCGGGCCGAGGTCACTTTTTTCAAGGGATTGTTGGACAAGCTGGGGCTGAAGTTCGAGGCCCTGCAAATGGGCAAGTACAAAGGCGCCGCCGAGCCGCTGACGCGCAGCGCGATGAGCGAGCCGCTTCGCGAAAGCCTTACGGCTCTGTTGGACGACATGTACGACGACCTGGTGCTGACGCTGGCCGCCGATCGCAAGATGCAGGACTACAAGGTCAAGACGCTTCTGGACCAGGGCCTTTTCACTGCGGCGGCCGCCAAAAAGGCCGGATTGATCGACGACGTACTCTACGCCGATCAGCTTCAAGACGCGATCGAAAAGTTTCTTAAGGCCGACGAAGTCGAGGTCGTCGCGAGCTACAGGAAAAAGCGCATCGACGCCGATTTTTCCGGCATCTCGGGCATGATGAAGCTATTCGGCATGTTCTTGGGCGACAAGCCGTCGCAAGCGCCCGGCCAGAAGCAGAAAATCGCCGTGGTCTACGCGGTTGGGCCCATTATGGAAGGCAAGAGCCGCAGCGATATGTTCGGCGATTCGAGCTACGTCGGCTCGACGACGATCGTCGCGGCACTGCGCAAAGCGGCCGACGATGACAAAGTGGCCGCCGTCGTGCTGCGGGTCGATAGCCCCGGCGGCTCGGCCACGGCCAGCGATCTGATCTGGCGCGAGACTGTGCGCATCAAAAAGCCGGTGGTGGCCAGCATGGGCGACGTGGCCGGCAGCGGCGGCTATTACATCGCCATGGGCGCCAAGAAGATCATCGCCGCGCCCGGCACCTTGACCGGCTCGATCGGCGTGATCGGCGGAAAGCTGGTGACCGGCGGGTTGTACGGCAAGCTCGGCATCACGACCGAAGTCATCAGCCGCGGGGCCAACAGCGGCGCGATTTCGTCGACGCAGCCGTTTACGCCCGAGGAACGCAAGGCCTGGACCGAGTTGTTGGAAGAAACTTATCGTCAATTCGTCGGCAAGGCCGCCGAGGGGCGAAAAATGCCGTTCGAGAAGCTCGACGAGTTGGCCCAAGGCCGGGTCTACACCGGTCGGATGGCCCAGAAACTCGGGCTGGTCGATTCGCTGGGCACGCTGGAAGACGCGATTGCCGCCGCCAAAACGGCCGCCGGCCTGAAGGCCGACGCCGAAGTCGATCTGATGGTGCTGCCCGAGCCCAGAAGCATGTTCGAGCAGCTTTTCGGCGATCCGGCCGCGACGACCGATCTCGAGTCGCTGCTGCCGGTCGATCTTGGGATATTGCGACAGGCCCGGCTGATGCGGCAATTGCTCGCCGAGCCGATGCTGCTTTGGATGCCGTACGGTGTGGAAGTGAAGTAGCTGGCGAATATGACGCTCGACGACATTCTTGCCCCTGGCACGACGCCTGAGATTCTAGGCTGCGGCTATGGATTTACCGAGGGCCCGGCCGCCGACGCTCGCGGCAGTGTCTACTTTTCCGACGGCCGGAACGACTCGATTTACTGCTGGGAATCCGGCAAGCCGCCGGCGCGGTTTGTTGCCGATAGCACCGACGCCAACGGCATGATGTTCAACGCCCGGGGCGAACTCTATGTTTGCGAAGGGGCGGCCGGCCGGGTTGTAGCCATCGACGTGAAGACGCTGGCCAAGCGCGTCCTATGCAGCGAGATCGACGGCACGCGATTCAACGAGCCGAACGATCTGGCGATCGACTTCCACGGCGGCTTCTACTTCTCCGACCCGAACTATCAGCACCGCGGCCAGCCGACCGTGATGAAGCAGGACGTGTATTACTGTTCGACCGTAGGCCGGGCGACGCGCGTTTCGACCGTCTGCCACAAGCCCAACGGCGTGCTGCTTTCGGCCGATGATGGAACGCTGTATGTGGCCGACGCACGCGGCCAGGCCATTTGGCGCTACGATGTAACGGGCCCCGGCCAACTTCAGAACCAGCGGCTTTGGATCGA
>CAYMQL010000368.1:0-3693 GCA_964392255.1 uncultured Planctomycetaceae bacterium
TTGTTTCCCCCCCCGCTTTTCCGCCCACTCTACCGCTGGGCGGCCTTGGTCCCCCGGGGGGCCCACCCCCCCACCCTACGGTAGACTTATGGGCCGTCCGCTATCAGCGTTCAGCTTTCCGCCGGTCAGGTGGATTGTGAACATCGCCGGGCGGCTCTAAAATACATTTTATGAGCGAACGTCACGAAGAATGCGGAGTGGCTGCGATTTATCACCTTCCGGGCCTGGGCATTAGCCCGCTGTGTCCCGAGCAGGGCCCCGAGGAAATCTCCCGGCTGATGCCGCGGATGCTGTTGGACATTCAGAATCGCGGCCAGCTTGCGGCCGGAATGACCACCTACGATCCGCATCGCCATCAACTGATCGACACGCACAAAGAGGTGGGCAACGTCAGCGAGGTCTTTCGCCTGAGCCATCGCGGCAAGTTCGAAAGTCTGATGGCCGCCTACGCGGGCCGGGCCGCCATCGGGCATGTCCGCTATGCCACTTGCGGACAGGACGACCGCAGCTACGCCCAGCCGTTCGAACGCCACCACATCAAAAAGCACAAGTGGTTCAGCTTTGCGTTCAACGGGCAGTTGTCGAATTATCTCGACCTTCGCGAGGAATTGCTCGACGATCACGACAACTATCTGGCCCGCGAGTCGGACACCGAGATTCTGATGCACCAGATCTGCGCGGCGCTTTCGTCGGACCGGCCGCCGGCGCTGCTGGACCTGTGCCGGCACTTCGCCCGGAAGTTCGACGGGGCCTATAGCCTGGTGTTTCTCGACGCCTTGGGCAACATGATGGCGGCACGCGATCCGTTGGGCATCAAGCCGCTGAGCTACGCGGTCGAGGGCCCGCTGTTCGCCGCGGCCAGCGAGAGCGTCGCGCTGCTGAACATTGGTTTTGCGGCCGAGAGCATCAAGTCGGTGCCGCCGGGCCATGCGATTACGATCACGGACGGCAAGCTGGCGATTCAGCCCTTCGCCCACAGTCCGCGATCGGCCCATTGCTTCTTCGAGTGGGTTTATTTCGCCAACGTGGCCAGCACGCTCGACGGCCGCAGCGTGTATCTGGCCCGCAAGGCGCTGGGCGAGGAGCTGGCCCGGCTCGAGACCGTGCCCATCGACGCCGACACGATCGTCGTGCCCGTGCCCGACACGAGCAAGGCCGCAGCCGACGCGATGGCCTACGCCCTGAAAGTGCCCTGCGTCGAGGGACTGATCCGCAACCGCTACAGCGGGCGAACCTTCATCGAAGGCGGCCGCGACCGAAAACGCAAAGCCCAAACGAAATATACCCCGCTGCGCGAAGTGCTCGAAGGCAAGCGGGTGCTGCTGGTCGAGGACTCGATCGTCCGGGCCACGACGCTGCACGTCCTTTTGCAGCGGCTTCGCCAGTTGGGCCAGCCGCGCGAAATCCACGTCCGAGTGGCCTGCCCGCCGATCGTCTCGCCCTGCTTCTACGGCATCGACATGTCGACCGTCAGCGAACTATTTGCGCCAAAGTTTTTACACAACCAGACGATGACCTCGGAAATCGAAGCCCGCATGGCCGCGCAGCTCGGGGCCGACTCGCTGCGCTATCTGCCGGTCGAGGCGGTCGCTCGGGCGATCGGCCGGCCGGCCGGCGACCTATGTCAGGCCTGCATCACCGGCGAGTATCCGACGCCCTGCGGCCAGCGTCTGGCCCAGTTGGCCGCCGAGAACGACCGCAACCACGTCGTCGGACGGACCTACGAGGCGGCGGGAATTAAAGACAAAGCGTAAAGTACGCCAGGCGATTCGCGTCGTTCTCGCGACGTAGAATTGCTATGGAAAGGAAGGCGATTTCATGGGACTGACGGTTCTTGAAATTGGCGTCGCAAATCCGGCGAAGCCCGAAGTGAGCAAATCACTGGAGTTTCTGATTGACTCCGGCGCAATCTACTCGGTCGTGCCGACCGACGTGCTCGACGAGCTCGGCATCCGGCCGCTGACGACCCAGTCGTTCCGTTTGGCGGACGGTTCGAAAATCGTCCGCAACAAAGGCGTCGCGGTATTCAAATACGGCGAGCAGATCGGCGGCGCCGACGTCATCTTCGGCGAGGAGGGCGACAGCACGCTCTTGGGCGCGTTCACGCTGGAGGCACTTGGCTTGGCCCTCGACCCGCTCCGACGCGAGCTCAAACCGCTACCGATGATTTTGGCCGGCTCCGTCCGCGAGCGCCCCTGAGCCTTGCCACGACCATCGCGTCCGGAGTTCAGCATTCAGCATTCCAACTTCATCCTTCCTTCCTGAACTCCGCCCGATAAACCGGCTCGTCGGCCTTGCGCACCCGGCGCTCGAAGTGCGTGCGATAGGCCATGTCGTGTTCGGCGGGCGTTTCGGGCACCGGCAGCGGACCTTGCAATAAGGTCGTACACGTGGGCAACAATTCCAAAGTGGTCTGAAAATATTCTTCCACGTCGGTCCAGAAATGCAGCGAGCCGCCGGGCAGAAGCGTCCGCTCGACGTCGCGCAGGAACGACTCGCGCATCACGCGGCGCTTCTTGTGCCGCTTCTTCCACCAGGGGTCGGGAAAATAGACGTGTACGGCCGCCAGCGCGTTGTCGGGGATCAGTTCGTGAAAAATCCGCAGGGCGTCGGCGTTGACCATCAAGGCGTTGTGTAGATCGCTTTTCACGAGCGCGGCTGCGCAGAACTCGGCATATTTCCGCACCACTTCGATGCCGAGGAAATCGACCTCCGGCCGGTCGGCCGCGGCGTTTCGCAAGAAAAGCCCCTTGCCCGAGCCGACTTCGATCTCCAGCGGAGCGGCCCGGCCGAACAGCGTCCGGGCGTCCCAAGGCTGCGGCAGTTGGTCGAAGCTCCTGAGCCGATCGCTCAGGTCGATCGACGGATCAAGTTTTCGTAGCGCGCGTCGGCCCATTGGGACAAGGATGAAGGATGAAGGATGAAGGATGAAGCCCGGCCAGTGTATAGGACGTTTGAAATGCAAGCAAGTGGATGGGGCCCTTGTGCGGTGTTTCGCATATTCGCCATATATCCTATTTTGGCGATAATCGCACAAGCCCGTATAGCTACTTTTTTGCGCGACCGCTACACTATACCCATCTGTATGATTGCGTTTCACGCAACTGGCGAAACTTGCGCGTCGCGCGGGAGGGGCTTATGTCGATTCGACCGTTTCGATTCGTCCATGCCGGCGATTTCCATTTAGAGCAGCCGATGATGGGGTTGGCCGAGGTGCCGGACCATCTTCGCGAACTGCTGTTGGACGCCCCGTATACGGCGGCCCGAAAGGTGTTCGACGCCGCGCTGGCCGAGGATGCCGACTTCGTGGTGCTTTCGGGCGATCTTTTGTGCCCTCAGGAAACCGGGCCGCGGGGACCGCTTTTTTTGGTCGAGCAGTTCAACCGGCTGGCCGAGCGCGGGATCGGCGTGTATTGGGCCACGGGCGAGGTCGATCCGCCGGAGTCATGGCCCTTGGCGCTTGGGTTGCCGCCGAACGTCCACATGTTTCCGCACGGCCGGCTCGAGGCCGTGACCGTCGAGCGCGAGGGCGGCCCGGTGGCCCGATTGCTGGGCATCGGCCGCGGCTGGCAGCACGCGCTGCGGCCGGCCGATTTTACGCCGGACGCAACCGGCCTGTACACGATCGTTGCGGCCCACGGCGAGGCCGATCCGGCCGCGCTCGAGACGCGCGGCGTCGACTGTTGGGCCCTC